>CAYZJL010000154.1:0-4936 GCA_964478615.1 uncultured Zetaproteobacteria bacterium | reverse complement strand
GATGCAGCCTTTTCCAGAGAGATGGAAAAGCTTTCACGCAATCTGGCATTCCTGGCAACGGTAGGTTCCACAGCACCCTTCATCGGCCTGTTTGGCACCGTTTGGGGCATTGTTAACGCCTTCCAGAGCATCGCCTTAAGCAAAAACACATCACTGATTGCCGTTGCACCCGGCATTGCCGAAGCCCTTGTGGCCACCGCATTCGGACTCATCGCCGCTATCCCTGCTGTAGTGGCATACAACAAGTTCACCTCTGACCTCAAGCGTACAGGTGCAAACATGGAGCAGTTCAGCTCTGAGTTCCTGAATATTATTTCACGCCACATCAAAGGATAAACCATGTGGGCCGGTAAAAGTAAATGGAGCCAGGACACCGAGCCAATGGGTGAAATTAATGTCACGCCATTGGTTGATGTGATGCTGGTGCTACTGATCATTTTCATGATCACCGCACCGCTTCTCACCCAGGGTGTAAATGTTGATCTGCCGGAAACCGAATCATCCGCATTGCAGCAGAACATTGAACCACTGGTCATCACCATCAAAGCCAATGGTAAAATATTTATGCAAAAACATTCCATTAGAATCGATCAGTTAGCGCCGCGAATTAAAGCAATGCAAAAACAGAAGCCCGGCATTCCCGTATTCATTCGTGGTGATGCAAAGACCCCGTATGGTCGCATTGCAACTGTCATGAGTCGCCTGGAAACTGCCGGCATCAAGAAGCTTGGTCTTGTCACAGAGCCGCGCCGCTAAACGCTTAACACATCAACACAACGCTGATCTGAAATCATTGGATCTGATCTCAGCTGTGCTGTTTCATCTGTTGGTGTTCACCATCATTGCTGTGCTTGCATTCTGGCAGCAACAGCACAAAACTGAGCCACTGAAACGCATCGAAGTGATGATGATCTCTGCTAAAGATTTGGCCAAGCTCGAACAACAATCAAAACCCAGGGCCATCAAACGCAAACCGGTTAAAGCAACAAAGAAAAAAAAGCGGCCAACTAAAGCCCATATAAAGAAAAAAGCAGTCAAAAAAACCAGAGCCAAAGCAGCAGCTGCAGAGCTTGACCTTGACTTTGATCCGTTCGCCCCCGTCGTATCACGCAGCAATCGGGCGACCCCTGTTAAAAAAGCCACCACATCACGGCCTGACAAAGCTGATATCGCTGGCAAACAGTTATCAATCAGTGAAAAAGAGCGCTACATCGCCCTCATCACTGCGGCTGTGCAACGGCATTGGAAAGTATCAGCCAGTACTGCCAGATTCAATGCCCCCCTGGTAGAGATGAAATTACTACCTACAGGTGATATTGCATCCGTTCGTGTATTGGAAAGCTCAGGTAATGCGGCCATGGATGCATCACTTATACGCGCTATTCAGGCTGCCGCTCCATTTGAACTGCCACGACAACACTATGAATTTTTTCTAAAAAACCGCATGCGTTTTCATCCCTTGCAATAATCCTACCCCCCCCCCTCAACGCTTATCACAATAGCAGCTATTCATCGCCTTGTTTGTATCGTTGTATCGGCAATATATCTGACAAATCATCAAAGCTTTTCAGAACAGATCAAGACCCGAATAACCATAATTGTTTTATCGCTTTCAACATCTTTTGCACCTATAGTACGTTACCCGACCAACACCTACGTATGAAGAGAGTGCCCTATGACTTCAAAAAAATACATGACAGGCAGCCTGGACCTTACCCAGCATGATACAGGCACCGGTGCACATCGCCTGCGCAAGCCTGTGTATATGGATTTCTTACCACCATGCAATCATGCATGTCCTGCCGGAGAGGATATTCAGGCCTGGCTGGCACTGGCCCAGAATGGTGAATACCATGCGGCCTGGCAAAAACTATTGGAAAACAATCCATTCCCGGCCATTCATGGGCGTGTCTGTTATCACCCCTGTGAAACATCTTGTAACCGCACCTATACCGATCAGGAAGTAAGTATTCATGCAGTTGAACGTTTCCTCGGTGACCTGGCTATGGAGAAAGGCTGGAAACCAACGTTCACTGCTCCAGAGGGTGGAAAACGTGTATTGATTGTTGGTGCTGGCCCGTCTGGACTTTCAGCAGCCTATCATCTGGTTCGTTTGGGCCATGAAGTAGAAATTCTTGAAGCAGGACCTGTTGCCGGTGGCATGATTCACTTTGGTATTCCTGCCTATCGTATGCCGCGCAAAGAACTCGGTGATGAAATTCAACGTGTCGTGGATATGGGTGTTAAAATCACCCTTGATTATCGTGTTGAAGATGTCGAACAAGAGAAGAAAGATGGCAATTTTGATGCTGTCTTTATTGCCGTCGGTGCTCATTTAAGCAAGAACATCGAAATTCCAAGTCGTGATGCACGTAAAATGATGGATGCGGTGAGTTTTCTGAAAAGTGTTGAAAATGGCGAAGACCTGCAACTGGGTCGTCGTGTAGCCATTTATGGCGGTGGTAACACGGCTATGGATGCAGCCCGCACCGCCAAACGCCTCGGTGCTGAAGAGGCTGTCATCATCTACCGCCGTGATCGCAAAAGCATGCCTGCACACGATTTTGAAGCTGATGAAGCCATTGAAGAGGGTGTGAAAATCAACTGGTTACGCACTATCAAAGAGATCGATTGCACCACCATGACGGTTGAAGTGATGGAACTGGATGAAAATGGGCGTCCGCAACCCACAGGTGTTACTGAAACGTTGGAAACCGATGCCCTGATCATGGCCGTAGGTCAGGATACCGATACAGGCTTCCTCAAAAATGTAAAAGGCATTGCATTCAACCGGGATGGTACGGTCAATATCGGCTCGAATATGATGACCGGTGCTGATGGCATTTTTGCCGGTGGTGATATGGTACCATCTGAACGTTCTGTCACCATTGCAACCGGTCATGGTAAAAAAGCAGCCCGTTATATTGATGCCTGGTTGCGTGGTGACCTCTATAAACCAGCCGCCAAACATCCTATTGTTGAACATGATAAATTGCAGCTCTGGTATAGCACTGAGGCACCAAAACGAACCCAGGGAGAACTGTCACCTGCTGACCGCATTGGTGGGTTTGAAGAGATTTTGCAAGGTTATAGTGAAAAGGAAGCGCTGTTTGAATCCAAGCGCTGCCTCTCTTGTGGTAACTGTTTCGAATGTGATGGTTGTTACGGAGCCTGCCCGGAAGATGCCATTATCAAGCTGGGCAAGGGTAAGCGTTATCTGTATGACTACGATAAATGTACCGGCTGCGCATCCTGCTTTGAACAGTGCCCGTGTCACGCTATTGAAATGGTAAAAGAATAATAGTCAAAGGCATTCACCGCAGAGGACGCAGAGTGAGACAGAGGAAAGGCAAGTCAGAATGAATAAAAAATCTGACCTCCTGTTGTTAAGGAATCAATTGCACTTTTTACTCTGCGTAACGCTGCGGTAAAAAAGGTTTTTACTGTGCCTGTTTGTACAAATATGGATAAAGGATAACTGACGATGACAGATAAGAACAATGCCAAACAGGTCACCTTTGATGGCGGCACAGGTGTCGCCCATATCGCTTACCGGGTTAACGAAATTTGTTCGATCTACCCCATCACCCCCTCTTCCGATATGTCCGAGTTATGTGACCAATGGTCTTCGCAAGGGATAGAGAATGTATGGGGCCAGGTTCCTGAAGTGATCGAACTGCAATCCGAAGGCGGAGCCGCAGGAACGGCACATGGTGCATTGCAAACAGGTGCTTTAACAACCACCTTCACATCATCACAAGGGCTACTACTGATGATCCCGAACATGTACAAAATTGCCGGCGAGCTGACAGCCACTGTTTTCCATGTTGCAGCCCGCTCACTGGCTACGCAGGGGCTCTCTATTTTTGGCGATCATCAGGATGTGATGGCGGCCCGCTCCACCGGTTTTGCCATGTTATCGTCTGCCTCCGTTCAGGAAGCGCATGACTCGGCCTTGATCAGCCATGCAGCCACCTTGAAAGCACGTATTCCATTCATGAATTTTTTTGATGGTTTCCGCACATCACATGAAATCAATAAAGTACGTCTAATCTCCGATGATCATATTCGCGCTATGATTGACATAGATCTGGTTCATGACCACCGTCGTCGTGCACTGAATCCGGATAATCCGTTTATTCGTGGTACAGCTCAGAACCCGGATGTCTATTTCCAGGGCCGTGAATCTGCCAATCAGTTTTATGACAAATTACCCGAGATTGTGCAGGATACAATGAATCACCTAGCCGAACTGACTGGCCGCCAATATCACCTGTTTGATTATTCAGGTGCTGAGGATGCTGAACACGTCATCATTGTGATGGGGTCTGGTGCTCAGACTATCGAGGAAACAATCAAAGTACTGAATGCACAGGGTAGGAAATTGGGTGTGATTACAGTACGTCTGTTCCGTCCATTCAGCCGCGAGCATCTAATTGCAGCGCTGCCAGATACGGTGAAAAAGATTGCTGTACTTGACCGCACTAAAGAGCTCGGTGCGCGCGGTGAACCACTGTATCAGGATGTCATGGCATCACTCTCCGAATCGGTCATGATCGGTGAATTGGCGGCTCTGCCACGTGTTATTGGTGGTCGTTACGGTCTCTCGTCCAAAGAGTTTACTCCGGCCATGGTGAAAGCTGTGTTTGATGAATTAGTCAAAGAAGAGCCAAAAACCAATTTCACTGTTGGCATCAATGATGATGTTACATTCACCAGCATTGCGGTTGATCATAGCTTTAATATCGAGCCGGAAAATGTTACCCGTGCTCTGTTTTTTGGCCTTGGCTCTGATGGTACGGTATCTGCCAACAAGAACAGTATTAAAATCATTGGTGAAAACACACCGCTGCACTGCCAAGGCTATTTTGTTTATGATTCCAAAAAGGCTGGCTCACAAACCGTGTCACATCTGCGTTTTGGCCCTGATGAAATC
>CAYZJL010000153.1:0-4971 GCA_964478615.1 uncultured Zetaproteobacteria bacterium | reverse complement strand
GATCGTTACCATGGCAACCAGAGGGTTAAGAGATTTACATGCTACGATCAGTTTTGAAACATACCATCTCTCAGACACTGCATTTTTGGATGAGCATCACTTAATCAACATGGTACGGAACTTGCGGGGGCAAGATGGTTCTTTGGTTACAATTTGTTGCGTGACGCTATGCCATAATCTTCTTAGCCTCTGCGCATGATTGAACTTATTAAACTCTCTGATCCTGTCACTATCCAGATTCTTAGTGATGCGCTTGAATCACAACAGATTATTTTTCGTATTGATAATGCAGGCATGAAGGCTTTGATGCCACTGCCAACCGTGATGGATGCACGTGTACTGGTGGCAGCAGAAGATAAGCTTGCGGCAGATCAGGTTGTACAGGACTTGGAGTTGAAACAATGATGAATGGTGGATTAGCACTGTTGCGTGGCATGAGTCTGTTATTGGCACGGGCAGAACTAAGGGCAGTGTTATGGCGTATGCTGGCTTTGTTAGTGGTGCTGATGCTGGTGTTGGGATCGGGTGTATACCTTTTGCTGGAATACCTGGCTGCGTTATGGATTCCTGAGGGTGATGCATGGTATCTGCTGGTGCTATCGTGGTTAGCATGGTTCATGGCCTTTTTGCTGGCGGTGGTGTGCGGTATTGTCAGTTTTGTCACGCTGGGTTCAGCCGTGTCGGCACCGTGGCTGGATCTGTTGGCCGCGCGTACAGAGAGGATATCTGGCCGTGAAGTGACTGAACCTGAATCGCCCTGGCTGGCAATGATAATGCACAGTTTGGCCAATTCGCTGCGCCCACTGCTGGGCTTGCTCATGTGGGGCGCTGTGGCACTGCTGTTTTTCTGGTTGCCACCATTGGCGACTGCAATCTGGAGCTATGGTGCGATACGTTTTCTGAGCTTTGAATTGATAGATACTTCTGCATCACGTCGTGGTTGGGATTATCAACAGCGCAAATCCAGACTGGTGGAGAAACGTTGGTTTTATCTTGGTTTTTCAGGCCTTGCGATGCTATTGATGATGGTTCCAGTCGTGAATCTGTTGGTGATTCCTGCCGCTGTAGTCGGTTTGAGTGCGTATTTATCTTCGGATGATCTTCCCCATTGATTCAGATGATAAAAACAATAGGTTAAATGGATGGCAAAAATAACCATCGCATCTACGCATCATTTGAGCGAAATACTGTCTGATCAGGTTGCGCTCTGTCTGTTGCGTGACATGCATTTCAGAATATTTGAATGCAATCATTCATTTTCTCAAGCCGATGATGTGCTTAAGAAGAAACGGGTTGATGTGTTGATTGCGTACGTGACAAGTGCCAATCAATTACAACATATAAGAAATATTATTCACCACTATCCTGATCTGAAAGTTGTGATTACCGGAGTGAATCATCGCGATGTTATTTTCGAATATATTCAGCTTGGAGTAAAAGGTCATCTGGCTGATGATATCTCTGAGGAGCTGTTAAAACGCGCCATGAAGGTACTGCACCAGGGTGAAGTGTGGTTCGATCGGGAAGTGTCAGCCAAAGTACTGGCGATGTTTATCGGACAAAGTGCCGCTGCCGATTACACTGCCAACCATCCACTGTTATCGGAGAGAGAGATGGAAGTGATGGAATGTGTATCGCGTGGTATGAAAAACAGGGCTATTTCAGAGACCCTCTTTATCTCCGAAAGTACGGTGAAAACCCATCTGTATAAAATATATGACAAACTTGGTGTGAAGGATCGCATGTCAGCCGTTCTGAAAATGAAAGCATGGCAGGCGTAATGGTATGAGTGTCAGTGCATTGTCAGTGAAAGGGGTGAGTTTGTCATGATGAAAATATTTGTGCAGACAACAGAAACCAATCTCGTAGCTCTGTTGCATAAGCTTGGTTACGATGTTGAATCGTATCCTGAAACGATACGATTCAGAGATTTAGAAGAAAGAGTGCATCAAGGTGATATCGTGTTCTGGGGTCAGATTCCTCCACATGGTTTTTATAGTTCGAAAGCACATGTCATACTGATGACTGCTGCCTCAACAGAGACTGAAGAGTATGCGGCGGCTAAAGCAGGCGCACTTGCTTATATCCCTGATAATTTACCCGGGCATGTGCTTGAGCATGTGATTGCCAGTGTTACTAAAGGCGAAACGTGGATAACGCGCCATACGATTGCCAGAATGTTCGATGCATACGCGAAATCCTTGGATAACAATGATTCCTGATAGATAAGCTGTGCATTACCTTACAATCTTATAAGCCTCCATTACGAATCATACTAAAGTAGTATGGTGATTAATCTCTCCTTTTGTACGATTTCATCCACGCCAAGCAAGGCTGGACGGTTCAAAGGAGACGATACATGGAATCATTTGCTAAGGAATCATCCTGGTTGAAATCATTGTTAATGTTCATTCGTGGAGATAGCGAAGAGAAAACATCCTATACTACCTCCGCTGTATCAGGCAGGCACTATCGAGGCAACGACCTCTTCTAATCTATTCAATATTTGGCCGATTTTATCTAAAAGATAGGGCCAGTGCTGTGAAAGCTGCAATGCCGGAATGCATGGATGATTCATCAATATCAAAATTAGGGTGATGTAAAGGATAGCGGGTTTCAGGGCCACTCCCTGTACCGAGTCGGAATAGGCAGCCGGGCATTTCACGCATAAATTCGGCGAAATCTTCACCACCCATGGAAGCTTCATGAATATTAATGCATTTGATACTCGGTGTAAGCGTTTTAAATACAGCGCTGGCATGTTGTAATAGATCAGAGTTGTTCGTAAGCACCGGTGTGGCCTGTTTGAGTGTAAACTTACTGGTTGCCCCCCATGTTTCAGATGTTTGGCGAATGATATGATCCATGCAGGTACGGATCTCTTCATGCACTTCTGGATGCAGACTGCGGAAGGTACCTGAAAAGCTGATGCGGTCAGGAATAACATTACCGGCATGACCAGCATGAATTTGACCAACGGTGAGTACGGCCTCATGCAGAGGGTTCACCCGTCTGCTGACAATATGATGCAGGGCCTGAATGACATGGCTGGCGACGAGAATGATATCGATACATTCATGCGGGCGGGCGGCATGTCCACCCCGGCCATAAATTTCAACGTCAAACATATCAGCAGCGGCACACATAGGGCCTTCTCTTAAACCAATAGATCCGGCTGGCAGATAGGGATAGACATGCAGAGCATAGATCTGCTCTGGCTTGATCTGTTTAAAGACGCCATCAGCAAGCATGGCGGCAGCTCCCTGGCAGGTCTCTTCAGCCGGTTGGAAAATAAAAGCAATATTACAGTTCAAAACCTGTTTGAACTGACTCAGTAGACAAGCCGTAGCAAGCAGTATGGAGGTGTGGGCATCATGCCCGCAGCTATGTGACCTGTTAGCGAAAGTCGAGGAGTAGGGCTGGGTTTTACAATCGTGAATGGGTAACGCATCCATATCGGCACGAAAAGCGATCCACGGTTTGTTATCATCGATATGCAGGCAGGCCAATACGCCGTGACCGCCAATGTGTTCGTGCACCTCCAAACCTGCATCTCTACACACGTTGGCCACTAACAAAGCTGTCTCTTTTTCATGACCCGACAGTTCTGGCCGTTGATGAATAAAGCGGCGAATACGAATCACTTCAGGCAGCAGTGCATCAACAGCGGCCTCCAGTTGTTTGGCATTCACATGCTTGATGCCAGCTACTTGTAATGCGAAATCGTCTGTATTGATTGTTTCGAAACTCATAACATCCACCCGTCCTGTTCACGCATGGCTTGTACCATGGCGGAAAAACTATCTGTTGTTTCGTACAGGTGCCGTTGCATCTCTGCGCCACCACCATGTTTGCGCCAGTGCGGAATACGCGCAAAGACAATATCTAATTCAGAGCTGTCCGCTCCCTGTTTGGCCAGCTTGTCGAGCCGCTGCTCTAACCAGTCAAGCAGCGACATAAGCTCTTCAGAAACCGGATCAATCATGGTTGCCTGCATACCATAACGGCAGGCTCGCCAACGGTTTTCACGAATCAGTGATGGGTGGACACGCGGTGTTTGTTGCTCATGGATGCTGTTTGCTGCAGCAATGGCTTCTGCACGCAGATAGGCGATGTAAGCCGACGTATCGTCCTTGTTGCCGGGCATGTCACCGATACGAATTTCCAATGTACCAAAGTTCGGGTGAGGGCGCATTTCCCACCAGATGTCGCGCACCGAATCGATGCTGCCGGTAGCTTTGAGGCGGGAGGCACAATGTTCAAAGTCCTGCCAGTCCTGAAAGTAGAATGGCATGCCCCCCTGGCTTAAACCTTCGAATATTTTGATACGGCTGGATGCCAGACCGGTTTTTTCACCATGCCAGAAGGGAGAGTTGGCTGAGATGGCCAGAAACATCGGCATGATGGGTAAGAGCTGATTCATGGCATGGATGCAGCTGTCACCATCGGGCATACCGACATGGCTATGGATTCCACAAATATTAAAGCGACGAGCCACCCATCGCAGGCGTTGCAGTAGTTGTGCGTAACGCGGATCATCACTAATCCTCTGATCACGCCAGTGCGAGATAGGATGTGTGCTGGAGCTGAGCAGGGCGGTGTGCTGGTCTTGCAGCACGGCAAGAACTTGACGATACAGATCCAGTAGCTGCCCCATTGCAGCGGGCGTGTTGTGATGGATATCTGTATTGGTTTCGATGATGGAAGTAAACAGTTCGGGCTTAATGCGTGGTGTAGGATCTATCTTTGATAATATATACGGTGCGGCGGGGATCTGCTCGCCGGAGTCTGTATCAACCGTCATCCACTCCATCTCTACGCCCAGTGTACCGAGCCTGGAAGCATGGAATGGAATGCAATCGATCTTATTCAATACTCATCACCATCTCTAAAGTATAAAGCAGAAATGTTCATAAGCTGAAGTTTCACTGTTTTTTTTATGCGCTATTTTGGCAGTTTGGTACAAAAATT
>CAYZJL010000152.1:0-4997 GCA_964478615.1 uncultured Zetaproteobacteria bacterium | reverse complement strand
CACATATACTCGCGCCATTCATGGATACTCAACCACCGATGCAGCCTCAAGCTGACCAGTTACATCAACTTTCATCAGCTATTCAACGCTGTGCGATGGGGCGGCAGGCTGGTTTTCGTAATCGTTTAAAGCGTATGCGTATCCGTTTGAAACAGAAGAAGAATATTTTACCTGGTTTTAAAGTGTTAGAGAAAGATATCCAAATATCAATGCGGCTTTTGGCTGAGCGAAAACAGCATATGCCAAGTGTGACATACCCTGAATCACTACCTATTTCTCAGAAAAGAAAACTCATCTCTGATGCGATTAAGAAGCATCAAGTGGTGATTGTAGCCGGTGAAACCGGCTCAGGGAAAACCACTCAAATTCCCAAGATATGTCTGGAGTTGGGGCGTGGTATTCATGGTATGATAGGGCATACGCAGCCCAGGCGAATTGCGGCACGCAGTGTAGCAACACGCATTGCTGAAGAGCTGAATTCACCTGTCGGAAAAGATGTCGGTTATAAGGTGCGGTTTTCTGATCACACACATGGCAATACCTATATCAAGCTAATGACGGATGGTATTTTACTGGCTGAGATTCAGCGCGATCCAAAACTACTGCATTACGATACGATCATCATCGATGAAGCGCATGAGCGCAGTCTGAATATCGACTTTCTACTTGGTTATCTCAATAACATGCTGCCTAAACGGCCTGATCTGAAAGTGATTGTGACATCGGCCACTATCAATACTGAGCGCTTTTCCAAGTTCTTTAACAGTGCTCCGATCATTGAAGTATCCGGCCGCAGTTATCCGGTGGATATTGAATATAAACCGATCATAGTAGACGAATCCAACCCGGAAAAAGTCTTTTTAAACGCGCTAATAGGTGCAGTGGATGAAGCTGAGTTACATGATCCGCTGGGTGATATTCTGATCTTTTTGCCGGGTGAGCGAGAGATTCGAGAAACCACCCATGCACTGCAACAGCACAGTATGCGCGATACAGAAATCCTGCCGCTCTATTCACGCCTATCACCAGCTGAGCAGGACAGGGTGTTCAAAACGCACCGAGGGCGACGCATTGTACTCGCAACGAACGTAGCTGAAACATCGTTGACCGTACCAGGCATTCGTTTTGTCATTGATTCAGGGGTGGCCCGAATCTCGCGCTACAGTGCTCAGAGCAAGGTGCAGCGCCTGCCGATTGAGCCGATTTCACAAGCCAGTGCCAATCAGCGTTCAGGGCGTTGCGGCCGTGTAGCTGCCGGTATCTGTTTCAGGCTCTATGCGGAAGAGGATTTTAATCATCGCCCTGAACATACGGACCCTGAAATTCGCCGTACACATCTGGCCAGTGTGATTCTTCAAATGACTGGTCTTGGGCTGGGTAATATTCACGATTTCACCTTTATGGAGCCGCCTGAAAAACGGGCGATATCCGATGGTTATCGATTGCTTGAAGAGTTGCAGGCGATAGAAAACGAGGCATTAACGCCGATGGGTAAAAAGCTGGTGCGTCTGCCGGTCGATCCACGTCTGGCGCGTATGCTGATTCAGGCGGATAGAGAACGCTCTCTGCATGAAGTATTGATTATCGTATCCGCTCTCTCGGTACAGGATCCGCGTGTGCGTCCCGCTGAATCACAGAAACAAGCCGATGAAAAACATCGTTTGTTCAGTGATAAAACATCGGACTTTTTGTCATGGCTCAAACTATGGGAGTGGTATCATGAACAGTCCAAACATCTGACACGGTCCAAACTCAAGAAAACCTGCCAACAGCACTATCTGGCTTATATGCGTATGCGTGAATGGCATGATCTGCATGGTCAGCTACTGGCGGTGATTCGTGAGTTGGACATGAAACCGAACAGAGAAGCTGCCAAACCTGATGAAATTCATAAAGCCATTCTGGCAGGTTTGTTGAGTCATATTGCCCTGAAACATCCTGAGAAGGGTTTTATGGGCGCACGTAACCTGAAACTGACGATTTTCCCCGGTTCTCCCTTGGCTAAAAAACCATCGCAATGGTTGATGGCAGGCTCTCTGGTGGAGACATCGCGCCTGTTTGCACGCGACATTGCTCCGATTAATCCTGAGTGGCTGGAAGCGCTGGCACCGCATTTGATCAAGCGGCACTACTCTGAGCCGCACTGGTCATCCAAGCTGGCTCAGGTGTCGGTATTTGAGAGGGTGTCTCTCTATGGTCTGGCGATTTTTGCTAAGCGACGTGTTCATTATGGCCCGATTGATTCTGTGCTGTCACGTGAACTGTTTATTCGTCATGCATTGGTGCAGTCCGAATATCATAGTTATGGACAGTTTCTCAAGCATAATCAGCGTTTACTCAAAGATATTGAGCAGATGGAACACAAAACACGTCGCCGGGATCTGATGAGTGAAGAGCAGGTGCGTTTCGATTATTTTGATCGTGTGCTTCCTGAAGACATCTACACCGGAAAGCTGTTTGAGCAGTGGCGCAAAATGGCCGAGCAGTCGCAACCGCGCATTCTCTATCTGACAAAGGCCCTGTTATTAGAAGATGCGTCTACGGTAGTCGATGTAGCGCAATTCCCCGATGTTATCAAACTCGGGCAACTGAAACTGAAACTGGCCTACCATTTTGATCCGACCCATAAAGCCGATGGTATTACCTTGCGTCTGCCGATGCTCGCTTTGGGACAGCTGGAGGCCAAACGTTTTGAATGGCTGGTACCTGGCATGCTGGAAGAAAAACTGGTCTTTATGATTAAAGTTCTGCCAAAATCCCTGCGTAAAAACTTTGTTCCAGCTCCGCAATTTGCCAAAGCATGTGCTGAGAGCATGGTCTTTGCAGAAGGATCATTGGCATTGGCTTTCTCAAGAGCATTAAAGCGTATGACGGGCATTGAGGTCTCCGCCAAGACATGGAATAACGATGCTTTACCCAAACACCTGCAGATGAATTATGCTGTGTTGGATGAGCATGGCACCATTATTGCCCAGGATATGAACCTGCAACTACTTCAACATCGTTATGGTCAACAAGCCCGCGACCATCTGCAACAACGTTCATCTGAATCAGATATTCGTCGCAGTGGTATTACGCGCTGGGATTTTGATCTGTTACCTGAATCCATTCAGAGTCAACAGGGGCGTTCAGTCATGCAGTTTTTTCCTGCCTTGGTGGATCAACAACAATCGGTCTCCATTGAGCTGTTTGAAAGCAGCCAAGCTGCAAATAGTGCTATGCATGCAGGTCTGCGGCGCTTGATGATGTTGAGTTTGCATGTGCAACAGAAAGCCTTGAAACATAGCATGCCAAGGCAGACTGAAATGAGCCTCTATTATGCCACCATCGGAAAAAGTGAAGTGCTGCTCGAAGATATTATCTCTAATACGTTTGATGCGGTGTTTTTAGACGATCAGGTGCAACTACCACGCGAACAGCGTGCATATGAACATCTTCTGCAAACCAGAAAATCAAAAGTGGTAGGGCAGGGTGAAACGCTTGCTCTTTATGTGTTTGAATCGCTAAAGGCCTATGCTTCATTGCAAGCGGCTATCACCAATGTACGAGCGGCAGCACTCAAGCCGATAGTGGTTGATATTCAGTCACAAATGCATGCCTTGATTTATGATGGTTTTGTCGCACACACCCCGGCTCACTGGCTGCAACATCTGCCACGCTTTATTCAGGCAGCAGAAATACGTTTGGGCAGGGCAGGGCCAAATCTCAAACAGGATCAGTTCAATGCACAGGCTGTGCAGTCGCTGTGGCATGCTTATCAGACAGAAATCAAAGCGCGTCAAATGCAACTTGAAGAGACCAATTCTCTCACAGAGTTCCGCTGGATGTTGGAAGAATTAAGAAATGCACTCTTTGCCCAGAACCTGAAAACGTCCGTGCCTGTTTCAGTCAAACGTTTGCAAAAGCTGTGGAAAGAAATCAGCCAATAATAATCAACGCAAAGAAAGTAGATGTTTTTTTTCTGTACGACTTTCGTTTAACGGTTGGCGTTAAACTCGTTCGGTTATAAAATGCCGGAATGATTCGTTCGTTTTCCTGTAAGGGTACTCTGGTGGTGTTAAATCTTGAAACAACATAGAGCGTGCCCGGATTGGGCGTTCAATCCTGACAATGGCTAAAGGCGAATCTTCAGCATCATCAATTCTTTTGTCGTACTCTTTTAAAGGGATAGCAAACTCTTTACTAATTTGGCCATCCAAATTAAATGCGGCATATCGTGCAATGACTGTCGAGATAATGTTGAATCTATTCACCAAAGCCTTTATCTAAAACCTGCCCGTTATCATCGACAACCTTCAGCCCTTTGGGTGGATTGTTATACGACCACTGACCACCTCCGGTGCGCGCTGTGACAGAGTGGTGTATGACATCATGAGCCCTGATGGCGCGTTTACGATTGGCAATCAGATCCATGCCAGGTTTTTCTCTGTCGGCATTGGGGTTCATCAGGGCGCGATGTTTGTTCAAATGCTCAGTTGGAATGGTGATGCCGCAATCAATGGCTCGGTGAAACATCCAGTCTAAAGGTATACTTGAAAGGCCTTCGTTATTGTTGCCACCACCGATATCTGAGTGAAAACCACGGAACCATACTTCATACACATGTCGGTCATTGCGACCTTCGAGTGCATCTGCAATGACGTGGGTGACTGGGAATGACTGCCTGCGTTCATCCAGTGCAATGGCGTGATATGTTCTATCGGCGTTAGGGGGGACATGTAAATTGTAGCCCAAGTTTACATTATTGCCCGGAAGCCCAAAGGAGGCGACAGTATCCCAGATGCCTATAAAACGAATCTCCGGTTTAATGCGTGAACTATCTTTTTCGACACCATCATCATAGATCGTGTTGGCAAATTCCAGTGCAAGTGCAGAGCCACGACTAAAGCCAATAATGTCGATCACTTCATCCCCTGCTTTAAAGTTTTCCTGCAGTTGCTCCATGCCCTCCTCAATACGTTGCTGACCACCGGCACCAAAAACTGAGCCAAAGAACT
>CAYZJL010000151.1:0-5015 GCA_964478615.1 uncultured Zetaproteobacteria bacterium | reverse complement strand
ACTCGTTTCCCCACCTGCTCGCTACAATCACCCTAAGTCCGACAGACTCCTAGGATAAAACCTATGGCTTTTGTAACGTGGCTTTTGCAATATCAGCCTGACGAATACCACTATCCAGCGTAGCTATATCAGCACCCACAGCTCCAATATGGAATGCTAATTGCCTCTGAGTACGCCTGAACTGGATCTCCAAGTATTTAATTTGCGCTACCAGTTCATCATCCAAATCAGGCTGTTCCAGCATGCGTAATCGCAACAGTTCCATTTCCCCATGAACACGCTCTACACGCCCTGAAAGCTTATTCCAGTGTCGCTCTTTCATGCAGCGACTGAATGATTTAAGTGCAATATCGCAACGCTCAAGTTGGGCAACTATTGTAGGCTCTGTCATTACAATCAATTAGATCCTGTTATCACGAATCATCTCTACTATCCACGTTTTTAGTAACCGTAAGCCGACGTTGCTGCCTGCATACCACCCTTCGAAGGTGAACGCATTACAGGTTTGCGCTGCCTGTCTTCCAATCCTTTCCAGGCATCACGCAATGTCTCTGACAGCGCCATGATCTCTTCAATGGCCGCAACAGAGCCAGTGTACATTTCGCTAACCAGTCGTTCATTCATATAAACATAAAGTCTAGCTAGATTCACCGCCACTTCACCACCTTCGTCCATATTCAAGGAGCTGGAAAGTTCAATCAATGCCTCAAGAGCACGTGCTGTCTGCTCACTCTCAAGCATCATATCTTTACTCTCAACGCCCAGCCGCGCCCTTCCCAGTGATTTGTACAGTGCATCATAAGTAAGGAGGATCAATCCCAATGGCCCTGCTCCTTCAACCTGATTGCCTTGATAAGCCTTATAACCTGTCATATATGCCTCCCTGCGTTTTAGTTTTAAAAGCGATCATCGCTCCTGCTTCTTGATATATGTATCGGCTGAAAAGTCGCGAACTGTAATGTGTGTGTATAAATTTAACCCTAATCCGTATTTTTTTTTAAAGCCTTCGCCGCAAAAGCATCAATTACGTGCGCTGGCTAATCCATTCACCTGAGAAATAAAACTATTTGAATTTTCCAGTGTTGCCATGGCCTGTTGCATGGCATTGAATTGGCCTGTCAAGGTTACCCGCTGCTGTTCCATCCGACGGGTTATATCATCAATCCGTTTGGTTAAATCATCAAAGGTGGTTTGCTCGGACTGGATTCCCCCCTGAATAAAGCCTGTAACCGGATTCGAAAATATATCCAGGGCACCATCAAAGAGAGCCCCTATACCAAGACCCAGGGTAATATTACCAACCGCTCCCGTTGCGCTGCCCGTATAGAGCATGGATAAGAAATCTACATTGCCTGAAGTACCGCGCAGTATTTGCCCGCTTCCTGTGGCCGATAAACCATTGATCGTACCCACCACATCCGTTCCACTGGCCGACTGGTTGCTCAAGCCCAAACCAGTCATCGTAAAACCACTCCCTGAACCATAAGATGTGGATTCCAAGGCAATAAAATTACCCGACAACACCGCTTGAACAGGCATCGCATAGCGCCCTTCCTGTGCCACGACATCTGTACCAAAATTCAATGTGCCACCAGCTTCATTATTGGCCGTCAGATTCACCGTTAACTGACTATCTCCACTATTCACATCCGTAATCGTAATCTTACCATTCGCATCAATGGTCGCGGTCACCTCCTGGTTGAACGCACTCTGAATGGCAGTCAACAGACTGGACACCGTATCCAGGGCCGGATCCAACACCGAAAAGCTGCTATCCACACTACCACCCGAACGCAGCGTACCTGTAATAGAAATCGTATCATTGGCAGCCACCCCAAAATTCACACCCAAGCTCGTTTCCAACGCCGAAAGAGTAGTTGAACCTGAAGCCGGTGATCCGGCAGCGTTCAAGGCTGTGGCAAGCTGATGTTTTTCCGTATAAGTTGCTGATAACTCTGTATTTAATGCAGCTAAAACCGCACTTTGCGACTGTCCCGCTATCAGATTGATCACTGCCTGACGCGATGACCCAGTATCGGTAATTGTGACCGTCTCATTTGCTGCCAGCAGCACAGATAAGTCCGTAGTTCCGGTCAGACTGGCCAACGTTGCAGCCTGTGTAATATTGGCGCTATATGTGCCGGATGGCGTATTCAATCCCTGGGTTAAGAACTGTAGTTTATTGTTATCTGTAGTACCCGTGGCAACAAACAGATCTCTGATCGCATTCGGATCATTGGCCAAAAAAGTATCAAATCGATCCGGATTGATCGTCAACACTCCTTGTGCATCCGGCTCCACACCAATCATCACCAGGCTATTTTTATCCGACGTTAAGCCCGGCACAGTTTGCAAAAGGCGCGAACTCAATGCCGATTGAATCGTGGTCAACAAAGGATCACCGGCCAACACACCACCCACACCCGTATTCGCATCAAACTTGAATTGATCGCTAATCAATGTCTGCAAACTATTGTACGCATCGACAAACGATTGCACATTACCCTGCAACGCTGCTGTATCCACCCCGATGGTCATATTCACAGTCACTCCAGCATCAGCCTGTTTCAGACTCAAAGTGACCCCGGACAATGCATCGGTGATGGTGTTGGTGGTGCGTGTAATCGCCAGCCCATCAATAGAAAGCTGAGCATCCTGTGCTGGCTGCAGGGTTTGCAAGGCATTTGCCTGACCTGCTGACCCCAGCTTCAAACCAGCCAATGTACCGGCTGCATCCAGAGCCGTTCCCGTTAAACTAAAGCCTGTAGCTCCTGTTGTATCCGAGGCCAGTATCAGGCGAAAATCATTAGCACCAACCTTCATCACCGATGCACTCACACCGGTTGCCGTAGCCCCGCTATTGAGTTGATTGATATTGGCCGCAATATCATTAAGTGAATCTGAAACTCCCACTGCAACGGTAACCCCGGCAATCTGAAAACTGCCACTAAGGTTTAATGCATTGGCTGCATCACTAACGGCAACACCAGCACTGTCCAATACAGCCACCGAGGAAGATACACGCTCGGCCTGTGCCACTTGAGTAATTACAAAACTATGCTGGCCGGAAGCCAAACCGGAAGTACCGCTGACATCCAACAAGGATGACGCGGTAACTGTAGATGAGCTGCTGCTTAAACTGGCATTGAAGCCAAAGAAACTGGCACTGTCCGCCATGGAGATAGATGTATTGCGTAAACTGGTAACGGCATCATTGATCGCTAATAGTGCATCCTGTCTGGCTGTTACTGCATCCTGTTTTTTCTGCGCTTGAGAGATTTCAAATTTTTTCAAACCCAACAAGCCATCTACAGCGCCGGGCACATCCAAGCCGGCCACCTGGCCGGAAATAAGGCTGGAAATACCAGTTAAATCAGCCATGGTTTAAACCTGTTTATCCAACAATAAACCGACCATCTCCCTCATATAAATCTGATGCTGAATAAATTCCTTAGATGGTAATTGCTGAATCACCCGGCCTGTAGCCTTATCGGAAATTTGTACAATCAATTGTCCAAGCTTTTGTTCATAGCCAAAGGTAATCGAATGATTGGAATTGGCTACCGTAGAGTTCGCCCGCGCAACCGCTTTCTGTACATCTTGAACACTGGGTTGCTTGCCTTGGTCGACTCCCTGCTGTTGAACGGACTGTTGAACGGACTGTTGAACGGGCTGTTGAACTAACCGTTGTGCAGATGGCACGCTGGTTTGCACCACGATGGGTGCTTTCGTTGGGGTTGAAATATTCATATTCGGCGAGGAAAGCACAGGACTGGACTGAATGATTGTAGATATAGCAGCCATGATTACCTCCTTGGTTAGTCTGATTTAAGATCACCCTCCCCCGTTACCGGGAGAGGGTATCACTTACCCTTACCTGAACAGTGTCAGTACGTTCTGTGCTGCCTGATTAGCCTGAGCCAACATCGAAGTACCAGCCTGAGTCAGAATCTTGTTCTTCGTGAAGTTAGCCATTTCAGCAGCCATATCAGCATCTTTAATGGATGATACTGATGCAGTAGTCTGTTCAATACTAGTTGCTAAATTAGCCTGAACGAAACCCAATTGATTCTGGGTAGCACCCAAATCAGCACGCTGAGTAATAAGGGTATTCATGGCGGATTTGGCAGTGTCAATATAAGCCTGAGCACCAGCTTGAGTAGTCAATGAAGTTGCAGTAGCTCCACCAAGACCCAGTGCTGCTGTGGTATATTTATTCGTCAAATCAACTGACACCTGATTATTGGTATTGTTTTCCGAACCTACCTGGAAAGCCAATGCACCCGAATAATCAGCAGTTACGCCTGCTGTGCCACCACTTGTAGTTGCTACCGCAACACCCGCAGTTTGCGATGCTGCTGCCGCATCAGCGACTGTAAGCGTACCGCCACCTGTGAGCGATAGGGTTAAATCTTGCGCACCCAAAGCCCTGTTAACGGTACTTGCGAGAAGGTTCGTTCCAGCGGTAGCCACAACATTTCCAACATTATCAGTCATATCTTTACTTGAAACAACCGATGTAACTGTTCCTGCTGAAGCTGCACCAGCACCAAGGATGGTAAATGTTCCACTACCATTTGCAGCAGTATTCGCTGCATTTGTTTTTATGTGAGCGCCATTCGCCAGGGTAAGATCAGAATTAGTACCACTGGTAAACGTACCCATATTGATACCTGTCGCATCACTTCCCTTATATACCGTAATACTAGCTGCTGTTGTGCCCGCTTGAATGAAGTACGTTCCATTTACAGCGTCACTGTTCACTCCAGCCGTTGAACCTGCAATTGTAGTCAAGCCCGCCAAGGCTGTTGTTGCTCCAGTCGTACTAATCGTACTCCCTGTACCTACAGATGCAGCCGTTCCTGCTGTTGTAGTGATTTGTAAGGATGCAGTATCATAAATACCGGTGGTACTGGCACCTGTCGTAGAAATTCCAGAACTATTGGTTCCAACAGCAAGCGTACCAGAAGCCACTGCTGTCACATTGGTAGTAGCTGCAGCATCCTTACCATTCA
>CAYZJL010000150.1:0-5019 GCA_964478615.1 uncultured Zetaproteobacteria bacterium | reverse complement strand
TGCAACAACATGGGGAAGTTTCCAGCCTTGCATGTCTGGCCGCATTGGAGAAACTGGAGCCCTGCGTGAAACGGCGTAAACCCAAGGATAGCAAGCGGGTGATGGAAGAAATATTCATGTTGGTGTGGCCGGAGCAGATGCGCCAGCATATCAATGAACTGGGAGGCATGATTTCCAGCTATCAATTTAAAGAGGCAAAAGCATTGGTGGAAAAACTAATATGCCAACTCAAGGAAGCAGATGATGGAAGAGGAAAATGAGCCAATGATTTTAGTTGTAGATGATACCGAGACCTTTATTGATATTGTGCTCGACACCTTGGGTGACCAATATCAGTTCTGCGTATGCACCAATGGTGAAAGTGCCTTGGAGACAGCTGCATCCGAGCAGCCCGACCTGATTTTACTGGACATTCTAATGCCTGAAATGGATGGCTATGAAGTATGTAAGCGACTAAAAGGCAACCCTGCCACCAAGAATATCCCCGTGATTTTTCTGACTGTGAAAACGGATGTGGAGGATGAACGAAAAGGGTTTGATCTTGGTGCGGTGGATTATATCACCAAGCCGATCAGTCCGCCGATTCTGGAGGCGCGCGTCAAAACCCATTTGGAAATTCGCGAGAATAGATTAGCTCTTGAGGCGCAAAACAAGGCACTGATGGAGTCAGCTCGGCTACATGAAGATGTCGAAAACATCACCCGCCATGATCTTAAAAACCCACTCACTGCTGTAATAGGTAGTACACAATTATTGCTGATGCGTAATGAGATGAATCCTTCACAGAAAAAATTACTGCAAAATATTGAGTCCGCTGGATACAGTATTTTGGAAATGATCAATAGTTCTTTGAATCTCTATAAGATGGAACAGGGAACGTATACCTATCACCCTGCTTCGGTAGATATTCATCAACTAATTAACAGGGTGGTCTCTGATTTTGCATCACAGATTCAATTAACCCGGCAATCCATCATTGTTTCATGTGTGGATGAAAGCATTATAGATGAAGGGTTTATTGTGCAGGCTGAAGAACTGCTTTCCTATTCGATGCTGAGTAATTTGATTAAAAATGCCTTGGAAGCAGCACCACACAGCTCATCGATTACTATCCTTATGGGCGAAAAAGATGGTTTATTTGTCAGTATCCAAAACGAAGGCGTTGTACCCCAAGAGATTCGAGAACAATTCTTTGATAAATATATCACAATGGGCAAAGAAGGCGGCACCGGTCTGGGGGCTTATTCTGCAAAGCTGATTGCAGAAACACAGGGCGGTAGCATTCAGTTGGAAACCGTGGATGAAACAAGCACCCGAATCACTGTGGCTTTCTCTGGGAGAGCATAAAATGAAACAGTCCGTGCTGGTGGTAGATGATGTCGCAAGCAATATTGATATCCTCCTGGAGATTCTTGATGACGATTATGATGTCAGTGTAGCCATGGATGGCGAAAGTACGTTTGAGTTTCTCGAAGAAGAAAGCCCGGATATTATTCTGCTTGATATTATGATGCCGAGCATGAGTGGCTATGACGTATGCAAACGGCTCAAGGCCAATGATCAAACCAAACATATCCCGGTGATATTTGTCACGGCCAAGAGTGATGCAGAGGATCAAAGCAAGGGGCTGGCACTTGGAGCAGTCGATTATATTTTTAAACCGGTTGATCCGGTTGTAGTCAAAGACAAACTCAACACTTATTTGTGAATAGGGTGTCGCTACTGACCTTCCGGCAAACCTATCCGGTCTACTTCAACGACAGCTGAGCAGCATCAAACCCATAACCCCATGTTCACCAGCCGGTGTAATGATCCGGCTATTGCCAACGGCAACAATTTTCACAACGAATGTAGCAGCAATACATACACTGCTTAAAGAAAGAGGAAGCCATGACCAATAACGATATTCTGCGTCGACTGCGTTACACCTTCAGCCTCAATGATAACAAGGTCATGGAGCTATTTGCATCTAGTGGTGTGGCAGTCAACCGCACGCAGATCAGCGCCTGGCTGAAAAAAGATGATGATCCAGCCTGCAAGGAATTGACCGATGTGCATCTGGCGGCTTTTCTGAACGGTTTTATCAATGAGAAACGGGGTAAACGCAATGGCCCCCAGCCCAAACCTGAAACCGAATTGAATAATAATCTCATCTTCATGAAACTGCGCATTGCTCTGAATCTGAAAGATGATGATATCATCGCTATTCTGAAATCGGTCGATCTGGTGATTGGTAAACCCGAGCTCAGTGCCTTTTTCCGCCGCTTTGACCATAAAAACCGTCGTCATTGTAAAGATCAAGTATTGCGCAACTTTTTGCATGGTATACAAATCCAATATCGTGATACCGTAAAACCTAAAGCGGCTAATGTTTCTACCACTACAGCAGATAAACCAGCCTCCAAGTGGGGTAATGCAATCGCATCAAAAAATAACAAGACAACATCATAGGATCTCCAATGCCTCAGAATTCATTCTCAAACCTAAACTTGCATACTGAACTTTTGAGCAATCTATCCTCATTAGCTTATGATGAGATGACCCCCATTCAGGCCCAAAGCCTGCCTGATATTCTGGCCGGTAAGGATGTGATTGGACAGGGCAAAACAGGCTCCGGAAAAACTGCTGCTTTTGGTCTTGGTCTACTGCAGAAGCTTGATCTCAAACAGTACAAGATACAGTCATTGGTACTCTGTCCTACACGCGAACTGGCCGATCAGGTAAGCAAAGAGATTCGCCGTCTGGCCCGCCAGTTACCCAATGTGAAAGTATTAACCCTTTGTGGCGGTATGCCGTTCGGGCCGCAACTTGCATCTCTGGAACATGGAGCACACATCATTGTCGGTACACCCGGACGCATCGAAGATCATTTGAGTCGCGGCACCATGACATTCAAACATGTGAATACACTGGTACTTGATGAAGCTGACCGCATGCTCGATATGGGTTTTCAGGCTTCTGTTGACCATATTATCGATCAGATTCCAAAATGGCGTCAAACACTGCTGTTCAGTGCCACATTCCCGGATCAGATCAATACAATGGTTAAACGCATCATGCTCAAACCGATCATGGTCAAAGTGGAATCCACCCATGATAGCAGCACCATCTCACAACATTTTTATAAGGTTGATGATTTCAAACAGTCCATGAATGGACTGCGCCTGCTGTTATTGAAACATCAACCTGAATCCAGTGTGGTCTTCTGCAACACCAAAAAAGAGACCATGGACATCACCAATGAACTGAATCAAAACGGTTTCAGTGCATTGGCTTTGAATGGTGATCTTGAGCAGTGGGATCGCGACCAGACGCTGGTACGTTTTGCCAATAAAAGCATCTCGATTCTGGTGGCAACCGATGTCGCAGCACGCGGTCTGGATATCGATACGCTCAATGCAGTGTTTAATTTCCAGCTGCCGCATGAACCGGACACCTATGTACATCGCATTGGCCGCACGGGACGCGCCGGTAGCACCGGCACATCATTTACCCTGCACAATGGCAATGCATACAAGCTGACCATGTTAAGTGATTACATTAAAGCTCCAATCGTGAGTGAAGCTCTACCTGAATCCAGCCTGTTGGATAAGCGCCCTGCCAAACCACTTATGGCCACTTTGCAAATTGGCGGCGGCAAAAAACAGAAAGTGCGCCCGGGTGATATTCTCGGTGCTCTGACCGGCGCTAATGGCATCACCGGCAAACAAGTGGGGAAAATCCAGATTCTCGATAACTGGGCCTATGTGGCGGTTAGTCAGTCGATTGTGAAAATAGCCCTGAGTAAACTCGGTGAAGGCAAATTAAAAGGCCGTTCGTTCCGGGTCAGACTTATCTAGATCACGGATCCGTGAAATAAAACATGGGCAGTGCCGACTTAACTCGACTTAAAACAAACGTCTGATTCAACAGGCTAATGTTAAAGATTCGAAGTATAAGGGAGTGCAATAGGTGAACATATCCAGTGCCACACGCGTTGATATGATGTTGAAAACCGTAGTCCACACACTGCTGGCACTGATCGCTTTTGCTGCCAATTCTGTATTGTGCCGGATGGCGCTGGGAGATCATGTTATTGATGCTTCCAGTTTTACTGTCATACGCCTGTTTTCCGGCATGATTGTGCTGCTGCTGATATGCTGGTTCAGCAGGGATAAAAAGGTGACGGACAGAAAGCTGAACAACGCTCCAGGCAGAGGCAGCTGGTTATCCGCACTGATGTTGTTTATCTACGCTGCTGCATTTTCATTCGCCTACATATCGCTGGATACCGCAACCGGCGCACTGGTGCTGTTTGCAGCGGTTCAACTGACGATGATCATCATGCATGTGCTTTCCGGTAACAGATTACATATTTCGGAATGGTGCGGCCTGAGCATAGCCTTTAGCGGGTTTGTCTACCTCATCATGCCGGATCTAAACACACCCTCCATGTCAGGTTTCATCCTGATGATGATCGCTGGAATTGCGTGGGGATTTTATACCCTCAGGGGCAAAACATCAGCAAACCCGCTTGCTGATACCACCTTTAATTTTGCCCGCACAACGCCCTTCATCATCATCCTGGCGCTTGTGTTTCTTCCAGATCTACAGCTCTCAACACAGGGCATCATATTGGCCGTGTTATCCGGCGCACTGGCATCCGGCATTGGCTATACGCTATGGTATAGTGCACTGGCAGGGCTCTCTGTCACCGAAGCCGCAGTTGTTCAACTTTCAGTTCCGGTACTTGCAGCAGTCGGTGGCCTCCTGTTTGTGTCCGAGTTGATTAGCCTGCGCCTGATCATCTCCGGAGTGATGATCCTCGGTGGTATACTGGTCGTTGTTTTGGCCCGGCACTATTTTACTACATCGACGTTACAAGTTGATGCCTAAAGAGTTTCGTATGCCGGGTAAGGTGGTAAACATATCTCGTGATGGCAATAAGGTGATTCTTGAAGCCATTGAAGAGTCATGGGATCAATCCGACATTCCGCACCCCTTATTTCCATTTTTTCTATTTAAGAAAACGCTGTAAAT
>CAYZJL010000149.1:0-5042 GCA_964478615.1 uncultured Zetaproteobacteria bacterium | reverse complement strand
CATCAGGACACGAACCGGACATCATTAGAACATAAAATTAAAGTTTCTTGATCGCATTTTGATTCAGACCATGGATTTATTGACCAGTAACCATAAAAGCCTTCTTATAACGGACAGTTAGGTGTTATTAACTTTCTTGATTGGGTTTTGATTCTAATGATAGCGGTTAGCTGCTGTGAGTACAGACACAAAGCACAACGTTTATTATCCAACGCTGTAGATAATAAACTTTCAAAAACATAAAAGTTATTTACAAACAACATGTTAAGTGTTTTCTTATTATCTATTTGGGAGTTATTCACTATCCGTATGATGCTTGTTCTGATCCAGACTGGTTTTAGCCAGAAGCTTCAGCAGATGAGCTGCGGCCTTGTCGTAAGCACTATTGCCTGCTGCAGGTGATGGCAAAGCAGTCAGGATTTTACCTTGCTCTTGCATGAAAG
Organism: uncultured Zetaproteobacteria bacterium; assembly: GCA_964478615.1. Lineage (GTDB taxonomy): Bacteria > Pseudomonadota > Zetaproteobacteria > Mariprofundales > Mariprofundaceae > Mariprofundus. The sequence continues at coordinate 4,599 of CAYZJL010000149.1, read as the reverse complement.
CTCCGGCCTCTCCGATGAGCAACTTACCAGTCAAGCGCATTTGAGCCGCTTGAGCCGCTGTCTGTAACTGTATCTGTAACAGCCTATCTTTTGGGCCCTCTTGTGATGCGGCTTCCAGTAACTCAAACACCGCATCTCCCAGATCATGGGTGGCTTTCATCATCGGCATGTGAGCACCACCATGATGCATGGCATTCATTTCCGGGCCAGACATGGCACGACGCGCCAGGTCTGCGGCATGTTTTCGTGCTACATCATCTGTTGAGGTTGCTAAAGCTGCCGACTGCGTCAGTAGCAGTTGCAACCCCAGCATGGAAGCACCTTTACCGCCTTCATGCTGTTGCGAACATGCCGATAGCAATAGAACGCTTACACATAGTGTCATCATGATTCGTGTCATTGGGTAAATCCTCTTTTTTGCTTACCAAACGGATAGCATTTAATAGTTTGAGCCGATCCCGAATGCTGGCATATTCACGCATACTGAGAAAGGCAGGTATCATTACCAACATGAGCAATCAATGGAATCAGATTATCTTACAAGCCAGTGGTGCAGTATCCGCTGAGCGTGGCGAAGTGATTCAATCACTGTGGAGTGGTTATGGTGAAATCGTGCGCTATGCACTGCTCGGTGCTGAGATGCCCAGCCTGATCATCAAGCATGTGAAATTCCCGTCGGCCGTAAACCATCCACGCGGCTGGCACAATGATCATTCGCATCAACGTAAGGTGAAATCTTACGAAGTGGAGATGGCATGGTATCACGATTGGGCAGGGCGCTGTGGTGATGATTGCCGGGTGCCGCACTGTTACAGATCCGAAACCATTGATGATGAACATATCATGATCATGGAAGATCTGGATGCTTCGGGCTTCTCCGCACGCAAAACTCAGCTCGATCTGCATGGCGTACAACTGTGCCTGACATGGCTGGCAAACTTCCATGCTACTTTTCTGCGTGACGAACCTTCTGAACTCTGGCCTGTCGGCAGCTATTGGCATCTGGCTACGCGCCCTGATGAATTGGCCGCGATGGATGATGATGCACTGCGCGATGCGGCTCCGATCATTGATTCAATGTTAAGTAATTGCCAATTCAAAACCATCATTCACGGTGATGCAAAACTGGCCAATTTCTGTTTTTCACCGAACGGGGAGAGCGTCGCTGCAGTTGATTTTCAATATATCGGTGGTGGCTGTGGCATGAAGGATGTGGCTTATTTTCTAAGCAGTTGCCTGTCCGACCGTGACCATGAAAATTTCGAAGGTACGTTGATAAATCATTATTTTGATGCTCTGAAGGCTGCCATTAGTAAACACGGGCATGAGACTGATATCGCAGCATTAGAGACCGAGTGGCGATCCCTGATGCCTGTCGCTCAGGCTGACTTTTACCGTTTTTTGGCAGGCTGGATGCCCGGCCACTGGAAGCTCAATGATTATAACAAGCGCATTACTCTGGAAGTGCTGGCAAACTTGTAATAAACAACAAGCCAACAGAATCTGTTCTGAAAAATAACGCTGCCGTTATTTACCCAGTTCCTGTGTTTGTAACTCATTCACTTTACTCATCCATTGGGCGCGTTGCGCTTCAGTATATGCTGTCAGTTTTTTTCGCAATGGGGGATAGGCCTCGACAACATTAATAAAAGCCGTATAGGATATATGCACAATGGTAACACCTATTTCGGTAACCAAATTGGCAGGACAGCCTGTATCATGAATAGCCGCCGACTCTCCGACAAGCGCACCTGGATTCAGTGTTTTAAGGTGCTGAATATTCTCAGTGTTATGCAACTGATAGTGCGCTTTACCTGCAACAATCAGGTCAACATGGTTTAATTTCTTGCCCGCTTTATGGATCGTTGTGCCCTTAGCATATTCACGTACAAAGCTGTCTTCCACCAGATGCTGACGCATATCCAATGGAATGATCTGTAACACGGGGCTTGCTGAAATCATGCGAAGCAGGCCACGGCGTTCAACTTTGCGCTCGATTACTTTTTTTAACACCGGTGTCGAAATCAGAGCTTCCAGCATTTTTCTGCGCGGCAATCGTACAACAATACTTTTTTTATTGGCTACCACATTGCTTTTATGTGTGCCTGGATTGAGCAACTTATTTTCAGCCACCACATCACCAGGCTTGATCATACTGAGCAGGATCGCGGTTCCATCCTCTGCTTCTGAAAACTCAGCCAACTCCCCCTTACATAGCAGGTAAAGCGTATCCAGTTTATCTCCACAGTGAAATAGGTGTTGGCCTTCACGCAGTCGTTGCTGATTGAGTTTAAGCCAGAATCGACTATGTACAAACGATGGCAACAGCTCTTTAATATCCTCCTGCCAGTGCAGCGGTTCGCGCACGCGGCCAATCATCGGATACTGTTTGGTCAATGTATCCGCTCTGCGCACGTCGTTCCTGTTCAGCAGCAGATCATGCAAATGGCGCAACATATCAAGGCCCGTTGCCTCTTGCCCCACATCCATAAGCAGCTCGGCATATTGCCTGACATATACCTCATTATCTGGATGAAGCTTCACCATGTCGGCATACACCCTTAACAGAGCTGGCTTTCGTTTTAGTGGCTTTTTTTTCTTCTTCATCGTTAGCCGACGCTACTCATAACTAGCTGTTTGAAAACTATTTTCATACACGTTATCAAATAACATTGAAATATTACCCAGCACGTCCACAATTCCACTTTTTTCAGGAGTCTTCAATGTCATTGATGAAAACCATTCGCTTAGAATCAAAACTGATCTATATCCAGGCGGAAGAGACCGTTCGTCGCAAATTCCGCAAAATGCTGCAGCGCATGATTATTCTTGGCCTGTCGCATAAGGACTCCATCAAGGCGATCGAAATAGCCACGGCCTTCGCAAAATTTGAGCAGGAGCACATGCCCGACTGCCCTGAGTTCAACACCATCATGCAGCATTACGCACATGGCTTGAATCAGGCGGAAGCTGATGGTTTATACCTTGAGTTTGGCACCTACAAAGGCAAATCAATGAATATCATGGGCAGCTTAAGCCCCAACACCCAGTTCTATTGCTTTGATTCATTTGAGGGGCTACCAGAAGATTGGCATATTGGCGTGGAAAAAGGCACGTTTGGCATTGAAGGCAACATTCCTGATATCCGTCCCAATATTAACCCGGTTAAAGGTTGGTTTGACCAGACTCTGCCTGAATTTGCCAAGCAACATGAAAATGAAACGATTGCTTTTATGCATGTCGATTGTGATCTCTACTCGTCAACCAAAACTATTTTTGAATCGCTTGGGCACATGATTAAACCGGGTACGGTTATTTTATTCGATGAATATCTCTCTATTCCAGTTGATGGTGAGTGTGAATACAAAGCATTGATGGAATTTTTGGCTGAATCTGGCTTAAAAATTCAGTACATTGGTAAAATTCGTGGTTTCAATCAGGTTGCTACACGCATCATTGACTAAACCAGCTTTCAGCTCACCACTGATTTTCCTGATGGCTAAGTATTTAACAAATGGATAACACATTCTGATGCATATTGATGCCCATATCATCGACACCTTAATAAAACTGTTTGCAGCATGGCTGCTTATCGCAGCCGTAGCATTTTGGGCTCATCACGAACAGCTTGGTCTCTCACGCCGCATGCTTATCGCATCAGGGCGTGGGCTTCTGCAACTACTTGCTCTGGCATTTGTACTGCACTGGATTTTTGATATCCAGTCGCACTGGGCCCAGGCTTTATTGATTGTCGGCTTCTGCCTGCTGGCCGGACACAATAGCGCCAGCCACTACGATGCATCACTCAGCGCTTGGGCGGCCAGCAGCACAGGCCTGGTCTGCGCCTGTTTAATGACATTACCCTGGCTCACTATGGCCGGCTCAATCGCTGACGATACACGTACGCTGGTGCCCTTGGGCAGTATGATTGCAGCCAATGGTATGAATGCAATCTCCATTATGTTCGCCCGTCTAAAGTCAGGCGGTGGTGTCGGTGATGGTCTGAAAATGGCCATGATTCCGACGCTCGACACACTGCGTCTGGTCGGTCTGGTGCATATGCCCGGCATTTTTGTCGGCATGATACTGGCTGGAGCAACAGCTGCCGATGCGGCCGTGGCACAGTTAATCGTACTTTACATGATTGTCGCATCCAGTTTTAGCGCCTGCCTTATCAGCTTTTTGTGCATGAATCATTTGAACAAAGGTGAGGGTCATAGATGACTCGAATCACGAATCTACAGGATAGTAGATTCGGACGAGCCAAAGGCTCGCCTGAAAGGTGAGGGTCATGGATGACCCGAATCAAAAAAGCTTAGCTTCTGAGTTCGGGATGAAGTCAATTCAACATTCAAGACGCGACCCCAAATCCCGCTGAGTAAATTGCCGGAACAGTTAAGAATGAGGGCGCGTTAATGATTTCAATTGAAAGTAAGATATCAAGTTATGAAAGCCCGTCACCATCATTTATGACCTCGTCATTTTACGATCTCGATGATGCCCGCATGGGGCCAGCGGTGCAGGATTTATGGATGTTCCTGTCAGGTGAGCGCTGCGATCAGTTGACAACGCTCGATACGCTGCTGACAGCATACAGTC
>CAYZJL010000148.1:0-5052 GCA_964478615.1 uncultured Zetaproteobacteria bacterium | reverse complement strand
GTTTCCGCCGCCAGATACATGGCGTAAAACTTCAGCTTGTAACCTTCTTCAGCAGAGTCTTCTATATTTTTGATTTCATTGATGCTGAGTTTCAGGGCGGCGTGCAATGTGGATTTAATATCGTCATAATGTTTGATGGCATCGCGCAATGCATCTTCCGGCAAGGTATCACCGGGGAAACTTAAAGCCTGAACAGTAGATTGATGGCTCGGCTGCATGGTTTCAGCCATCAGTCGACAACCACCTCAAAACAGCGTGGGCAGAGTTCATTATGCGTGTCGTGTTCTGGATGAGCAGGAACTGCTACATTCCAGCAGCGTGGGCATTTGGTGCCGTCTGCAGGTTTGATGTTGATTGCATCACCGGCTTCTACCTTGGCCACAATAAACAGCTGTTCCCAGCTTTCGCCAACGCTATCGGCAAAGGACTGGTTCAGACCCGGAACTGTGATGGTGGCTGCAATGGATGATCCGACCAATTTATCTTTCTTGGCTTCATCGAAAGCGGTATTGACCTGCTCGCGAATAGCGAAAAATGATTCCCAGCCGCTCTCATCAATCGCGCTGTCTGCAACGGGATGGAATGTTTGCAGATGGATGCTCTTGTCATCTGAGCCTGGCAGATGTTCCCATGCCTCTTCCGCAGTGAACGGTAAGATCGGTGCAATCAGACGAATCAGGGTGTCGGCTAGATCGTGCAGAGTGGCACGGGCTGAAGCGCGGCGAGTCGAGTTTGCAGCATCACAGTAGAGGCGGTCTTTGATGATATCGAGATAGAAACCACCCAGATCAACGGAGCAGAAATTATGAATCTCCTGATGAATGCGGTGGAATTGATAGGTTTCGTTACAGTCATGCACATGGCGTTCTAATTTAGCCAGACGATGTGAAGTCCATTGATCCAACGGCTGACGATCTGCGATTGCTACGGCATCACGCCCAGGATCGAAATCACCCAGATTGCTGAGTAGGAAACGGATGGTATTACGGATACGACGATAAGCCTCAGCCAGCTGCTTGATGATTTCATCAGAGATGCGGATATCGGCTGAATAATCGGAAGAGGCAATCCACAGGCGTAGAATATCTGAGCCCATCTGCTGGATAATCTTTTGCGGCGCAACCACATTACCCTTGGATTTGGACATTTTGTTGCCGTTTTTATCCACTACGAAACCGTGTGTTAACACGCCCTTAAATGGTGCAATACCACGCGTGCCAACGCTCTCTAATAATGACGACTGGAACCAGCCACGATGCTGATCAGAACCTTCAAGGTAGAGATCAGCAGGGCTATTTAATTCATCACGCTGCTCTACAACACAGGCATGGGTGGAGCCTGAATCAAACCAGACATCAAGAATATCGGTCTCTTTTTCAAACTCTGTGGCACCACAATCTGGACACTTCGCATCAGCTGGCAGGAAATCAGAAACATCTTTAGCAAACCAGACATCAGCACCAGCTTGCTCAACCTGTTTGGCAATGCCTTCAATAATTTCAGGGGTGGTTATTTTATGCGATCCGCAGGCACAGCGGATGGCAGTGATCGGAACACCCCAGTTGCGCTGACGCGATACACACCAGTCAGGGCGCTGCTCAACCATGGCACGAATACGGTTCTCACCCCATGCCGGTGTCCAGGCTGTTTTCTTGATCTCTGCCAGTGCTTTTTCACGTAGATTGTTGTTATCCATCGAGATAAACCATTGTGGTGTTGCACGGAAAATTAATGGTTTATGGCAACGCCAGCAGTGTGGGTAGGAATGTTTAATCAGGCTTGTTTCAAGTAGCGCACCACACTCAAGCAGATGCTCAACCATGATGACATTGGCCTGATAAACATGGCGGCCTTCAACAACAGGGGTGCCTTCGTAAAATACACCCGTATCGCCAACCGGATTGAATGCTTCGAGTCCATAACGCAAACCGATTTCGTAATCTTCCTGACCATGGCCCGGTGCGGTATGCACAGAACCAGTACCAGCTTCCAGTGTCACATGATCACCCACCAGAATCGGTGCATCCTGATCCAGATATGGGTGACGGAAACGACGATGATCAAATGCTGAACCATTGATGGTGGTTAGCACGTCGCCTTGGGCACCAACGGTTTCCAGCACACCTGCACGCAGGTCTTCAGCCAGAATTAGGATTTCTCCAACATTCAGATTTCTGTTTTCACCGGCATCGGTGATTTTAACCGCTGAATATTCAATGTTTGGCCCTACAGAAACCGCCAGATTGGCAGGAATCGTCCATGGTGTTGTCGTCCAGATCACAATGGAAACATCGCCAGTTAGAGCAGGATCGATATCGGATAGATCTTCACCAGCGCGGAATTTCACATGGATGGAGTGGGAAGTATGATCTTCATGCTCCACTTCTGCCTCAGCCAATGCCGTGGCACATGAAACACACCAGTGCACAGGTTTCGCACCTTTATACAAGCCACCATTAGCCAGAAACTTACCAATCTCACGTACGGTGTTGGCCTCAAAGTTGTAATCCATGGTGACATAAGGATTATCCCAGTCACCAATTACACCAAGGCGCTTGAACTCTTCACGCTGAATATCAATCTGACCTTTGGCATAGTCACGACAGGCACTGCGGAACTCTGAATCTGTAATATTCTCTTTTTTAATCTTTTTCTTTTTGAATTTCTCTTCGACTTTCAGCTCAATCGGCAGACCATGACAATCCCAGCCCGGTATGTAAGGGGCATTAAAACCAAGCATGGAGCGCGAACGCACAACAATATCTTTGAGCACTTTGTTCAGCGCATGGCCGATATGGATGCTGCCATTGGCATAGGGTGGGCCATCATGCAGGATAAATTTCGGTGCATCTTTGCGCGCTTCACGAATCTGACCGTAGAGATCAGAGGCTTCCCACTGTGCCAATCGTTTTGGCTCATTGGTCGGCAGATTGCCACGCATAGGGAAATTAGTTTTCGGTAGGAAAACGGTAGTTTTGTAATTAAACTTTTCTTGTTCAGACACAGACATGCTCCACTAGCTCATTTAAAGGCGGCGAATCATAGGCAAAAGAGAGGCATTTGTCTCATTGGTGTTTTTTCAGTTTTAGCCTGCATTATTTATGAAAAATACAGGTTAGGACAAGCAAGTGTAAGCAGAAGTATCCGGTTATTCAGAACAGGCTTCATTCAGGCATTTATTTAAGATGAGTTCAATCTCTCGTTCGGCCTGAATCTGGGCACGTTTAATGCCCTCTTCAATAGCACTACGGATATGATGGCGGATTAAATTAAGCTCGGCTGTGCTGCATTGTTTGATGTGAGTGGCATCAAGCTCGGCCCAGATGCTGTCAGAAATATGCTGTACCAAGGCTTCCGGAGGATAGTGTTGTGAACCTTGATCGCCGCAGTGTGTTGGATCAACATTATAGTTCATGCCTGATTGTCTAAGGAGGGGGGATCATTGAGCCGATCTGTTCGCGATATCATGACATGCAATGTCATCACGATTTCACCCGATGCATTGCTCGGAGATGCTTATGCGCTGTTTCGCAGTGAAAAAATAAGCATGCTGGTTGTGGCCCAGCAAGGCAGGGCTGTTGGACTGTTAACAGAGCGTGATGTTGTGCATTTTATTCACGATAATCTAGATTTTACGCATACTACGGTTGCCAGTGTTATGAGCACACCGGTCACTACAGTGCAAATGGGGCTCTCACTGTTTGACGCTTATTCTGTTCTGACCGAAAAACACTTTCGCCACCTTGTCATTGTCGATGACAATGGTTTGCTTGCCGGTGTTGTTACATTAACCGATATGCTTGATGGCATGGGCCTCGAATATTTTGTTGATCTGAAACAGGTCGCCAGCATTATGAGTACAAAGATAACGCAGGTTCGTCCGAATGATTCGCTACGGCTGGTTATCGATTTGATGTACCGGTATCGCATCAGTTGCGTGATTGTTACCGAGCAGTGGAAGCCTGTCGGCATTATTACCGAGCGGGATATTGTCAAATATTATGATCAGGGTATGCAGGTTGATGATATCGAAGTTAGCTTGGTCATGAGTAGTCCTGTGCGCACCATAAGCGATTGCACCTTTATTCCCGAGGTCAATAGAGTGATGCATGATGAGCGCCTAAGGCATATGGTGATTGTTGATCATCAGGGCCGCTTAAGCGGTTTGATCTCTCAGACAGACCTTACTGCATGTATGGAAGCAGGGTATATCTCCAATTTTAAAGGTGTAATTGAACACAGGGAGAAGAAACTCAGCCAGATCAATCGTGCGCATGATATTACAGAACAGAAACTGGCTGAACGTCAGCTTGTTCAAAGTGAACCGCGTTTTCAGGCACTGGTAGAGATGAGTCAGGCCATGCTCTGGGTGCTGGACTTTAGTACGGGATGTTTTAGTTATATGGGTGAGCAGGTTGAGCTGCAGTTGGGCTATCCGATTGAATCGTGGATCAACATAGCAACCTGGGCGGCACGTATACATAGCGAAGACCGGGAAAAAACACTGAGATATTGTGCTGAAGCCACAGAACGCGGAGAAGATCATCAGCTTACATGCCGAATGATTGCAGCCGATGGCAGAGAAGTGCTGGTACAAACGTATATTTCTGTTCTGATACAGGCAGGCAGGGCAGTAGAGTTGCGCGGATTTATGCTGGTTTCTGATAGGCAACATGACATTGAACACAGTGCTTAGTGAGGCATCTGACATTCAATCGGATGCGGGCAGCATTCTATTAGCTGATGATGACATATGTCTGCTGGAAATCACCAGAGAAATTCTTGAGGAGCTGGGCTATCGGGTGATTACCGCCAGCAATGGTGTTGAAGCAGTCAGGCAGTTTATACAACATCAACAGGATATTGTGCTGGCTGTTTTTGATGTAATGATGCCTCTCATGAATGGCCCGGAGGCTGCAGCACATATCAGCGCCATCAATGGATCATTACCATTTGTATTTGTTACAGGTTTTGACAGTAATGGTGAACTAAAAAAAGCGGTTATTCCGCAGGGTTATCGGATGTTACAAAAACCCGTTGACTTTAACATCT
>CAYZJL010000147.1:1183-5061 GCA_964478615.1 uncultured Zetaproteobacteria bacterium | reverse complement strand
TTTCACTGGAGGTATTTGAAATGGCTAAGCGTTGTGAAGTATGTGGAAAAGGTCCTATGTCAGGCAATAATGTCAGTCATGCGCATAATACGACTCGCCGTCGTTTCCTGCCAAACTTACAGCAGGTTCGTGCTGTTGTTAGCGGTCAGACCCGTAAAGTTAAAGTGTGCTCAAGCTGCTTGCGTTCCGGCAAGATTCAAAAAGCCGCGTAAACCCGCACTACTGATTCTTTAGAATCAGTTATTGCCAATCATTAAAAAGGGCGCCTATTTAGATAGGCGCCCTTTTTGTGCTCTACAAAAAGATTCATGATTGCCACTCTCAGTGCAACCATGAACCATTCAATCATTCACTGCGGCTAGTTACTTCCAGAAGGTGATAACCAAACTGTGTTTTTACCGGCCCCTGCACAGCGCCCACTTCAGCCGAGAATACGACCTCATCAAATTCAGGTACCATCATACCCGGACCGAACTCACCCAGATCACCACCACTTTGACCGGATGGGCAGCTTGAATGTTCTTTTGCTGCATCAGCAAAGTCCGTACCTGCTTCAATCTGTGCTTTTAGCTCTGCACATTTCTCTTTTGTATCCACCAGAATATGGCGGGCTGTTGCTACGGTCATATCGACTCCTTTCTTACGTTATAATCTTGATCACCGCAGAGTACACAGAGCAACGCAGAGTAAAAGCAAAAGAGTGCAATGTTATCTCCTCGTAGCTACAGACGCGACACATCAGCCAAATTCAGAAACAACTGACGCAAACGTGCCAACAGCGCCAAGCGATTAGCTCGCACATCCAAATCATCAGCCATCACCATCACATCATCAAAGAAGCTATCCACCGGCTCTCTTAGTGTTGCCAACACGCTCAAAGCAGGCGCTATAGAGCTATCAAAGTCTGCCACCGACACAACGGTCTGAAAATCAGACTCAGCTTTAAGCAGTGCATCATACAAGGTTGTTTCAGCGGAATCCGAAAATAGCGTTGGGTATACCTCATCAGGAGTTTCCGATGCTTTCTTCAAAATATTTGCGATACGTTTATTCGCCGCTGCAATCGCCTGCCCTTCATCTGAGTCTTCAAAGCCCATCACATGACGTGCAATGAGCGCCTCACGATACAGTGGCCGATTTTCAGATGAATGTACGGCCGCATCAATGGAGGTCTTAGAAAAACCCAATGCGCTACTCAGACCCAGCAAGCGTTCAATCACAAACGCATGTACTTTGGCCTTGGTCTCATCACTGATTGCAATCGTCACCCGCTGCTGATTCCACTGTTTCGCCACTTCATCAATCACTTGATCCAGTGTCATATCAATCGGTTGTTTGGTATCACTAAGCAGTCGAATCAAGCCGATTGCAGCACGCCTCAAACCAAACGGATCCGCACTGGCGGTCGGAATGCGCCCAAGGTGGAAATACCCCAACAACTTATCTGCCCGCTCAACCACACCAATAGCACGTGCAATGCGGTTATCCGGCAGATCATCTTCAGCTCCAGTTGGCGCATAGTGCTGCGCAAGACCTTCTGCAACAGCATCATTCTCACCATCCATACGGGCATAAATGCCACCCATATAACCTTGCAATTCTGGAAACTCACCAACCAACCCCGTGGTCAGATCAGATTTACACAAATAGGCCGCGCGCTGGGCATCATTGGCATCCACACCAAGTGCTGCTGCATTATCGAGCACAAATGCACGCATACGGCGCACCTGATCACCAACCATGCCAAGCCCATCCTGAAAGACAATTTCAGAAAGTTTCTCAACCCGCGCTTCCAACGTCTGTTGCGGATCACGGTCAAAATAGAATGCAGCATCGGCCAATCGGGCATTCACCACACGCTCATTACCCTGCGCTACTGCGGCTGGATTTTTAGATCTGATATTGGCCACAGTAAAAAAGACCGGTGTTACTTTTCCATCTGCATCATGCGAGGAGAAGCAGCGTTGATGATGTTTCAGTTCAATACGACTCACCTCTTCCGGCAGGCGCAGGAAATCATCATCATAATGTGCTGCAATAGCATGCGGCCATTCAACCAGATCTACCACCTCATCCAACAGCTCTTCATCATCAACCAGTGTGACCTCAGCGGCTTTTGCAGCCTCAACTAACTGCTCAGCGATCAATGCTCTGCGCGCATCACGATCAGCGCGTACACACTGACCCTCTAACCAGGCAAACGGATCGTTCACATCAATCTCACCCTCTGAACCATGCATGCGGTGACCACGACTGATGATACCTGTTGTGATACCGGCAAATGAGAAATCAATCACCTCATCGCCCAAGCGCGCCACCATCCAGCGAATCGGACGAATAAACGCATCACTGCGCAGATCGCCATCACGCCACTGCATCTGCTTAGGACTTGGCAGCTTGCGCAGGATAGCTGGCATCGCCTCTGCAATCATGTCGACAACCGCACGCCCCTTCACACTACGCACGGCCTTCATGTAGTTGCCTTTGCCATCGCCTTTGTCCGCCAACTCAAAATCATCCAGTGACAGGCCTGATTTTTTAGCAAAACCATGTGCAGCACCGCCGGGTTTACCATCAGGAAATGCTACGCGCTCTGGTGGCCCCCATAGTGTCTGCTCAGCATCTGCCTGCATCACAGGGCAGCTATCTGCATGAATAAGCAGACGACGCGGTGTTACACCCAGGCGAACAGATTCTGGAGCCACATTGGCATCGGCCAATAACTTCTCAACGGCTACTTTCAGAGCTTCACCCATACGCGGCGCAACACCGGCAGGTATCTCTTCTGTTCCGATTTCGATCAACAGTGGTTTCATTAGTTCTGTAGTACTCATGCATCCACTCCGGCATATGCTCTCGCCACGGTACGGGCCAGGCCTCGCACGCGGCCAATAAAGCGTTGTCGTTCAGCCACTGAGATGGCACCACGCGCATCCAGCAAATTAAATGCATGCGATGCTTTCATCACCTCTTCATAGGCAGGCAGCACCAGATCATGTTCTGTCAGACGTTTGCACTCGCCTTCAGCATGATCAAACTGCTCATGTAATCTGGCCGCATCGGCCTGCTCAAAGTTATAAGCAGAAAACTCCACTTCATTACGATGGAACACATCACCATAGGTAACCTGCTTGCCACCGGCATCCTCAACCCAGACCAGATCATAGATATTATCCACCCCCTGCAGATACATCGCCAAACGCTCCAGACCATAGGTAATCTCACCCGGCGTACGTGAAAGCTCGACACCACCCACCTGCTGGAAATAGGTAAACTGCGTCACTTCCATGCCGTTCAACCACACTTCCCAACCCAGCCCCCAGGCACCAAGGGTTGGAGACTCCCAATCATCCTCAACAAAACGGATATCATGCACTTCAGGGTCAATACCGATTGTGCGCAATGAATCAAGATAGAGTTCAAGGATATTGTCCGGAGCAGGTTTTAAAATCACCTGAAACTGATAATAGTGCTGCAGGCGATTGGGGTTTTCACCATAACGTCCATCGGTCGGACGACGACATGGCTGCACATATGCAGTACTCCACGCTTTATCATCCAATACACGCAAGAAGGTGGCTGGGTGAAATGTGCCAGCCCCCATCGAACTATCATATGGTTGTTGCAACACACAACCCTGTTTAGCCCAGAACTGCTGCAATGTAAGTATAAGATCTTGAAAGGTCACGGTGGTTAGCTCCCTGAATAATGGATGGCGAAGCTAGCTTCGCATCCCCCCCCTTTCCACAACCGTCTCCCCCCCTAGGGGGTCAGGCTTTCATTTCTTTGTTATTTCTCTTTCAAGCTGCTCAATCATTTTGCGCCCCTAGGGGGTCAGGCTTTCATTTCTTTGTTATTTCTCTTTCAAGCTGCTCAAT
>CAYZJL010000147.1:0-1083 GCA_964478615.1 uncultured Zetaproteobacteria bacterium | reverse complement strand
CATTTTGCGGAGATCATCCGACTTCATCATTCTTTCTTCCAAACCTCGAACAGATGTACTCAGCGTTGCCACATCCCTGCCAAAGCGCCTTGCCACATCGCTCAGCGTGCCCTCCCCATAGCGCTGCATCAGCCATGCAGTCACTGCCCTAGCCTCCGCAGGCTTTCTGGTCCGGCTACGCTCTGAAAGCACCGACACAGGTAATGCATAACATCGACATACCATCGCAATGCAATCATCCAAACCACAATGAACATCAGCAGCACCCTCCTCCACAATGCGTTGCACAAAATCATCATCGCCCACGACACGTGCATCGCTGGCTCCACAATGGAACTCTTCGCGATAGCCTTCATCAATAGCCTGATTCAAAAACTCGCTATAACGCACTCTTGCCTCATCCAGTTGTATCGAAAACTGAGCCAGAACATCCTGAGTCTCCAACCATGGCAATGCCTCTTTATCGAGGTATGCAGCATGACTACTCCATGGATATACATTCGGCTCTGCCACCATCCCCGCCCGCACTGGGTTCAAATGTGTGTATCGAACCAACTCAAGCAAATAACTATCCGCATCCACCAACAACGCCTTAAAGCGCCCTTGAAACAGATGACCTGATCGTTTTTGCCGCGCATTGATCCAAATTGTATGGCGAAACGATAGATTTTGCATAATCCGCGATAACGAGATATCCCCGACCTGAATCACAAGATGGACATGATTATCCATAAGGCAAAATGCATGAACCTTATGGCCATAGCGCTCGACCCCCTCCTGTAAAAGCAAATAAAAATGAAACCGATCATCATCACTGAAGAAAATATCCGACCCACCATTACCACGAAGCATAACGTGGTAATATCCACCGGGTACGTGAATGCGAGGTTTGCGGGCCATTAACCAATCATATCAACGCAAAATATATTATCAAGATACAAAAGCCTGACCCCCGCGTATACTAAGCCTTCAGAATCTGACTGCCCTTAACACAGGTAGTCGCCACCGTGGCGATCATGTAAAACGGTTAACTGACTAGGATGGTTACCGTCTCTTTACGGAGGGTGCCCTTTCCGTGGATGC
>CAYZJL010000146.1:0-5160 GCA_964478615.1 uncultured Zetaproteobacteria bacterium | reverse complement strand
AGAAACAATACCCTCATCAGGTAAAACAAATGGTGGTTTAAAACTGGGAGAAAGCTTTCTGATACCACCTCTTGCACCTCTTGAAACAATTTCCGATACCCCATCGCCATTAACATCCAAATAAGCCTTGGTTGCTGTTAAATATTGGCGACCTATACCGCTCTTGGTGGTCACAAATCTTGGCGCATCCCATTCACCCGTTGCTGCACTCTGTTTCTGTTGTGTATATTCAAAAACAGTACTACGCGAAGGTAGAAGGCCATCAACATCAAACACCGTCGCTCTGCTCAACATACTACGAGAGTCCAACACGCCTGCAGGGGCATAAGTAAAGCCAGTATGCCCAGCCAAACGCGCTCCGGCATAGGATTTCACTGATTTCAGACGCAGATTGATATTACTGCGATGACCGGAACGGAAACTTAAAATCGAATCAGGGCGTGCTTCATAAGCAAACACTACTTTATTGTTTGGAGCATATTGGATCTGAGTC
The DNA here is from genome assembly GCA_964478615.1 of uncultured Zetaproteobacteria bacterium. Lineage (GTDB taxonomy): Bacteria > Pseudomonadota > Zetaproteobacteria > Mariprofundales > Mariprofundaceae > Mariprofundus. Next base: position 4,667 of record CAYZJL010000146.1, on the reverse strand, counting down.
AAACGATGACCCTGCCCGCCATCGGCATAGAAGTATGAGATACTGTTGTTTTTCACATCAACAACACCGCTCAAACTCCATCTGAATATTTTAGGCCCTGTCATTGGCCATGGCGCATTGAGATCATAGCGGGTGTTTTTCTGATCGCGAATCGTCCAGCCGTTACTTGTTTTGGTGATCTTTAAAAAGGCACTCTCGTTGGCTACCCGATATTCATTGCCACCAACATGCACTAAAGCCTGACGTGCACCTTTCATCACTAGCAGATAGGTGTCTGTAACATTATATTTAGGGGCACCCATTTTGGTGTTCAGTTCAATGCGTGTAACATCCAGATTCCAACCATAGCCATAAAGGCCGTTGCCAACAGAAGAGCTATATTGCAATGCCAGCGCTGGCTGCATACCGGCGCGGCCTGGTGCCACACCTATTGGAATAGTGTGGTTGAATGAACCGACATACGAGGCCACATCGCCCCGGCTGGCGCTCATATCGACAGCAGCCAATGCCATCGATGTAAACAGCTGCATGAACATCAACAGCATGAAAAGTGCTCTTAGCATATTTGAAACAGGTGCTTTTTGGCGCATAGGAATTCCCTCGCCTGAGATTGCAGGCGTGTTATGATGGTCTCATGAGTGTGCATTGCAGGCCCGGGCAACCAGGAACTACATCAGGATGGAAAATTAGGGTTGGGGGCTTGCTGGTGACTGAGCTGCAGCTTCTGCAGCGAGCATCTCCTGCTCTGCAATCAGCGCTTCAGCTTCTAATTGCTTCAGAAATGCAGCATCGCGTTCCTTCTGCAACTGCTCCATCTGAACCTGCACCTGCTGCTCATGCATGATCTCGGCATTCATCGCATCTGCGGCGGTAATATCTGCCGCGTAGGCAGGCATCGAACACCATGACATCGCTGCCATTATCATAAATATTCGCTTCATAGTTCCCCTCCCAGAGAAATAATGGCCCCATTGTTGCTGGGGGCAACCTATGTCAATAGAAAAATTGTGGTTTATCTGAAAGGGATAGAGGGGGGGGGGCGTGTCAGAACGTATCTAGGAATGCTGCTGATGTGGGGGGCAATCCGCACAGACCTGCATCATGGCTGATGTGATGCGAGACAGCTGTGATTCTGAAATAATAAATGGTGGCATGGTGTAAAGCAGTTTACCAAAGGGACGTAACCAGACACCCTGTTCGATCAGGCTTTTCTGTACCCGCTCCACATCCATGCTCTGATGCATTTCAACAACGCCTATGGCTCCTTTGACACGTACATCTGCAACCAGCTCAGATGTCCGGCAAGCGGCCAGTTCAGATGCTAATTGCTGTTCAATAGATGCCACAGATTGCTGCCACGGGGATGCCAGTAACAGTTCCAGGCTGGCCAGCGCTACCGCACAGGCCAGTGGATTAGCCATGAATGTTGGCCCATGCATTAGTACGCCGGAGCCATCGTTATGGATGCCATCAGACACATATGCGGAGCAGAGGGTGGCAGCCAGGCTCATATAACCACCGGTCAGCGCTTTGCCGATGCACATGATATCGGGCTGGATATCACCCTGTTCACAGGCGAACAGGGTGCCTGTGCGACCAAAGCCGGTGGCGATCTCATCGAGTATCAGCAGTACATCGTGCTCATCGCACAGTTTTCGTACCTGTCTTAAAAATTCAGGCGCATAAAAGCGCATGCCACCAGCACCTTGTACAATAGGCTCAAGAATGACGGCGGCCAATTCATCTTTGTGCGTTTTGATGGCTGACTCAAATGCGGCTATCTGTGCATCATCCCACTCATCATCATTCGCAGCTGTTGGTGTATCGACAAATAACTGTTGCGGCAATACACCGGAGAATAGATGGTGCATACCTGAGTCAGGGTCGCAGACACTCATAGCAGCAAAGGTGTCACCATGATAACCCGAACGAATGGTGAGCAAACGGGATTTCCCGGGTTGAGATTTCGCCTGCCAGAATTGTAGGGCCATCTTCATAGCCACTTCCACCGATACAGAACCAGAATCAGAAAAGAACACATGGTTCATATTGCTTGGTGTGATTTCAAGCAGCTTTTCAGCCAGTTTTGCTGCGGGTTGATGGGTCAGTCCACCAAACATCACATGCGACATCTGACTAAGCTGAGCCTGAATAGCGGCATTGAGTTCAGGCACGTTATAGCCGTGAATGGCACTCCACCAGGATGACATGCCATCAATGACATGTCGGCCATCTTCAAATTCCAGGTCTACTCCCTCTGCCCGTTTGACCGGGTAGACCGGGATAGGAGACTTCATGCTGGCGTAGGGGTGCCAGACATGCTGACGTTCAAAGTCCAGCCAGTTTTCTGGCGATTCGGAGCTACTCATGCCGGCATCAAACGCTGTTGGTCAATGAGATCGAGTGTGAGGTTTTCAATGACGATGGTTTTATGCTCAACCGAAGCCCCCTTGATCAGCTTTTCAGCCGCTACGATGCGCTGCATGGCGACCGTCAATTCAGAGCCACGCCAGCAGGCTGCTTCTTTGCCTACTTTCTGGCGAGCATCACCAAATATTTTTGCCGCCTGCACAGGATTGCGATTGCGCTGGGATTGAAACCAGCAGTACATGAGTATCTGCTGCATGCGTGTGCCGAGCCAGGATATCATCTGCACTTCTGCCACGTGTTGATCGTGTAACAGGCGTGTCGCCAGCTGGATCGCTTCTGGCTGACGCATAGCGACAGCATGGCACCAATCTTCTAGTGCGCCGGGAGCTCGCTCACCAAGCAATTCAGCGATCACATCCACTCCTAATGTGTTGTGTTCACCACCATCGTACCAGCGCAGTCGATCAATCATCTGTCTGGCAGCCAAACGCATGCCATTAAGTCTTTCTGCCATCCAAATCACCGCATCGGGAGTGATATCCAAACCGGATTTTTTAAGTTCCTGATCCAGCCAGCGTTTGAAACCGGATTCATCCGGCAGTAAAAATTCACACTGTGGCAGGGATGAGATGGCTTTCATTTTTTTATGCAGCGCTTTTTTCCACTCTATTCCCGGAGCACAAATGATTAATCGATGTTCTTCGGATAGCGAGTCCAACAGTTTCAGCAGATGAGCAGACTGTTTCGGATTGGCAGATTGGGCATTACGAATCAGGGCATAACAACGGGATGGGCCAAATAGCCCCCGGTTTTTTGACTCCTCCTCGATGCGTGCCAGCTCACTGATATCCACACGCATGCGGAGTGCCTGATCGTCACCATTGCTGGCTCCGGTCGCTAGCAGCGCTTCTGCCGCCTCAAACAATGCATCATGATCTTCACCAAACAGGTAATAAATATGATGTTGTGCAGGCAGCAGGCGCTCAGGGTTAAGACGCATGGATTACAATATCAAAAGCCGGCGCGAATGCGACCGACAGCATCAGCTAACCACTGTTTGTGCAGGTCTTCTAACAGACGCTCACGGGATGCTTCAATACTGGTCGGCCCACCCGCTACAAAGACATCACCCTGACGTGAAATCGCACCGCTCTGCCAAATCGTTTCCCCTTCTTTCACCAACATCAGTGAGCCTGTGAACACCATGCGATACTGGGTTGCAATGCCTGTTGCGCCATAGGCTGAAGGGGTGAAACTTAGCGCAGCGATATTGATATGCAGCATGGCATGCTCTGTTTGATCATCGATATCGCTGGCATCAATAATGGCATAACGATCAGATTGTAAACGCTGGCGTAACTGAGATAACAACTTGCTTTCAGCATTGCCGACAAGGCTGATTACCGTCACATCGGCAGGAATTGCACCACCGGAACCATCACCATGACCAACCAGATGATAACCACAGCTGCCCAATGATAATGTCAGCAACAGTGCTATGCAGGGCAGCCAAAGCAGTTTTCTCACGCCGGTTTCACCACAATATTCAGCAAACGCCCCGGTACTAGAATCACCTTCACCACCTGCATATCTTTCAGCCACTTGGCGACGGATGTATCCGCTTGAGCAATCGCCATCGCTTCATCCTGCGATGCATCTTTGGCGATAGTGATTTCTCCTCGGCGTTTACCCTGTACCTGCACTCCAATCGTAATTTCATCCTGTACTAGTGCGGCTTCATCGACCTCCGGCCATGCACTGATCACGGTGACCTGCTCCACGCCAAGCTTTTCACCCAGTTCACAAGCAAAATGTGGTACGAAGGGCGCTAACATGGTCGCCAGAGCCTGTAGCCCTTCACGATAGGCTGCTACACCTGTATCACCCTTGGGTTGATAAGCTTGCAGGCTATTGGAGAGATCCATCAATGCTGCAATGGCTACGTTAAAAGCAAAGCCCTGCTCAAATGCATGCGTAACTTTTTTGATGGTGGCATGAATAGAGAGGCGCAGCGCTTTTACTGCTGCCGCATCGTAATCACCTTTGTTCTGATCCAGTTTTTCCAGCAAACGCCATACACGTTTCAAAAAACGATATGAACCTTCCACTGCAGCATCATTCCATTCCAACTCTTTCTCTGGTGGGGCTGCAAAGAGCGTGAACAGACGCGCTGTATCGGCACCAAAGCGCTCAATGATCACTTTCGGATCAACCGTATTGCCTTTGGATTTGGACATCTTGGTACCATCTTTGAGTACCATGCCCTGTGTTAGCAGGTTTTTAAACGGTTCATCACC
>CAYZJL010000145.1:0-5162 GCA_964478615.1 uncultured Zetaproteobacteria bacterium | reverse complement strand
TAATATCATCGACTGTAAAACCAGCTATATAATTTACACGTTGTATATTACGATTCAAAAAATCAATCGAGTACCCTATTGAACCACAATAGGAGTGCTCTAATGATAGACTTGACCCCTACTCCTCCAGTCTCCCCCCTCCCCATTGATTTCGAAGTTACTCATGCCTTACTTTGCTTGCCCTATTTCAATCAATGTTATAATCGTATCGAGATTCGACAGCCCCTTGCGTTTTACCTCTAACATTTGCCTTGTAAACAAAGTGTAGCTATTCGTTTCTGTTTCTTTTCCTGTAAGCTTTGGGTGCATTTTATTTTTACACTCAGATGAGTGATGCGGTTTTGCTTGTTCAAGAATATCAAGCATAAAACCCTCAATACAAGGCTTGGCACCGATAAGAATAAACTTTTTAGCCTTTGCCTTGCGCATATCTCCTTTAGGCAAAGCTTTATCCAAATCAAAAAGGCATACCACAACGTCATATTGCTTCATTGCGGTAACCTTAAGACCAGTTCGTAATACTTGTCCTGAATCTTTACCATTTTCTATATCAATACGAACAGGCGGATTACGCTCTGGCTGATATAGCCTTTTAAGGTGTTTGATAAATGCCACTTCAGTTTTACCTTCACCCACAAATAACACCGTGGGCTTGGTTCGCCTTGGCTCTCTTTTCAGTTTTTTTCTACTCTGGCTAACCATTAATCAAAGTTAGGAACAGCGCCATAAGCACCTGCCAAATAACGCGCATAGATATTCTCATCCCTGCGCACACCTTTCATTTCATCCAGCCGCCATGCTTCACTGATACAGTCATTTTTCTCAACCAAATAGATTTGATTTTTCTCCACGCGCTGTAACACCTCTAAAGAGTGCGTTGCCATAAGTAGCTGTGCATCATTTGGGTTGCTATCAGAATCTGTAAACATTCTCATGATTTCAAGCACCATTTGCGGATGTAGCTCGGATTCCATCTCATCTAAAACGGCAATGCCTCCAACCTCTAAAATTGAAAGAACAGTGCTTAATATGGAATAGATTCCGCGTGTCCCGCTTGATTCATTGTATATGGTTAACGCAAACCCCTTTCCCTGACTTTTGTGGTGAAAGATAGGAACCAGCTTTTCAGTCTCATCAGGCAAAACAACCTTATCAATGGTTATTTTCTCAATACCAAAATCCAGACGCTGAATATGCCCATTCAACTTCTCTAAAAAACCTTCGTTATCATAATAAAACATTGTGCTTTCACTAAGCTCTCTTTCATCCAAATGGCGCTTACCGCCCATATTTACATTCGTAAAAGCACAACCTGAAAAATTAACCAATGCTTCCGCAAAAGAAACACCATATTGCGCGGCTGTTGAAATCAACGATGCATTCTTACGCACCTTTTTTGCTTCAGAGGGTTTCAAACCAAAACCTTTCTGTTTTACATGATACTCTTCTGTTTCTTTATCCCATTCACGAACAAACACATAATTAAAACGCTTTTGTTTCACATAAAGGGCTTCTCGATACACTTGTTTCGTAGAAAGCTCCAACTCATAACGGAAAACATGTTCATCTGAACTAGGCATTGTAAATTCAAGCTCAAAAGAAATGATTTCAGAATCAGATGCGCGATGCGTCTCAACAGGAATATTCTCATCAGGCTCAACACCTTTAAAAGATTCTGCCATAAACCATGTTACAAATGAAAGAGGCATAAGCAGCTTGGTTTTTCCCGATGCGTTATGTCCAAGAACAGTCATCACCTTTGCAATGCGCTCCCCATTATCCAAATGAACCAGATTATTAGAATCAGGAACTTGTTTATTAGCCAAGAAGGAAACTTCCGTTTCTTCAAGAAATGAATAAAAGTTTTTGAATGCATATCGATGTATCATACGATGAACTATTTACTTATTAAATGCATAAATCAACATATTATCGTCAATTAAGTTATTTATCGTTAAATGAACAATCCGTAAACAGTACATCATGCCCTTAATACCGGAATTCTGCATAGGAGTTCCAGGGACGCAGTACATAACTCAGCCAGCCGTTGAATAGGGGACAGTGCTAGGTATGAAAGGCCGGGGTCTTTAGTTCGCACTACAAAGTAAAGAACTGCCCCTCACTTACCCATCAAAGATCAGCCCGCTGAAAAACTCCCTCACCGCGATTTTTACTGACATCATCCCAGCGGAAGATTTGCCCATTCATCACCACAAACACACCGGCACCCAATAGCTGCACAGCGGTAACCGCACAGCCGAGATTGAAGATTGCATCGGAATTACGGATTGAATAGGGGATCATTGCCCCGAACAGCACTACCGTTTTGTTCTTCAGCTTCTGCCCCAACACCTGTGCGGTATCAACCATCGAATCGGTGCCATGGGAGATGATGATCTTTGACTCTTCACAAGTACGGCAACTGGCGAGAATGGTTTCCCGATCCTCATCATTCATCTCCAGGCTATCCTTGAGCATCAATTGCTCGGTACTGTAATCCAGTTTGCACCTGCCCCGCTCCAGCATTCCCGGAATAAACGAATCACGGAACTCAAGTGCGCCGCTGATCTCATTATAGCGCTTACAGATTGTTCCGCCGGTGATGAAGATTTTCAGTTTCAAGTTGCTAGCTCCGGTGAAATGATGGTTCAATTGATGCTGTCAGGCATGGGTTATTGCAGGCAGTGAAAGCTCTATGTTTTCTTCATTTTATTCATCCGTTTTGCTTAACAAATCCTTGAGTCCGGCAAAGCCTTTAAATGTCGCCCCATCCCCATCATCCCGTTTGAGAGTGCCCTGAGCATCGGCCTCCATATAACGCTGGTGTTCGTTATCATGGCAGTAGATACAGAGCAGCTCCCAGTTGCTGCCATCGGGTGGATTATTACTGTGATTATGATCTTTATGATGCACGGTGAGCTCACGTAGCTGTTTACCTGCAAAATCCCGACCACAGCGGCCACACACCCATGGATAGAGTTTTAATGCCTGTTCCCTATAACTCTCGTTACTCATGCGCCCTCCTCATTAGCAATAATCCATGCCATTGCTTCATCATATGCATCACGTGTAAAAAGGACATGTCTCTTTACCTCGCCCATGGCTCAACCTTCTTTCCAGAAGGCTGCTCACCCCACGGGTTTCGCTTAGCTCATTTAAGTTCAAGCGGCACAATACTTAACTTCTTAAAAGAAACCTGCCCCTTTTTCACGAATGTACGACTTTCCTATTTACGATTCATCTGTTTTTTAGTTTTGCTGGTAGCCTGTGCGGTGAATGGGTCGTCTGGCCAGTAGTGGCGTTTGTATTTTCCACGTAGTTCTTTTTTGACATCGTGATAGGTGGTTTTCCAAAAGCTGTTTAAATCTTGTGTGACCTGCATGGGTTTACGCGCCGGTGATAATAAATGCATCATCAATTTGCACTGTCCATTCAACAGCGTGGGCGTGTCGTACAAACCAAACACCTCCTGCAGTCTGACAGCCAGTACGGGTTGTGCGGGGTCGCTGTAATCAATGTTCACGGAAGAGCCGCTGGGGACGCTGATTCTCTCTGGTGCCGTGTGCTTGATCAGTTGTTGCTGCTCCCAAGTGAGCTGATGCAGAAGCAGGCTATATACATCCAGCTTGAAACATTGCTTAAAACTGTTTTCTTGATTCAAGTGCGGTTGCAGCCATTCATCCAGGCTGTCGCTCAACGCCTGTTCTGAAAAATCGGGCAGCGGCTGATCTGCAAACGCATTTTTTACAGCCGGGTTGTGATGCAGCTGGTGGTGAATAAATTGCACCCGTTGTTTCAGGCTGGTGGCCTTGGCGCTCCAGTTCAGGCATGCCAGTTTTGTATCTTTGATGGCCTGCATCAAACACTGTTGTATCGCATCTTGAGTTTTAGTGTTTTTGACATCGTGCAGGATGGATTCCTGAAGCATGATCTTACCGATGCGCCTGATCTGTTTTGCTTCGACGCGTTGTGCATCGTTATTCCATTCAACACGTTCTTCGTGCTGAATATTCTCAACAAAATATTCCTGCAATTGATCCGCACTAATATCTGCGGCCAGGTAAATGCAGGCTTCACCTTGTTTAGCATCCAGGTTGGCGACCACAAGATACTCATGCTGATGATGCTGAAACCAGGCCGGGATATACGCGCCTTTACCGTTACTAAGCAGATAACGCGAATCGTTAGCGTTGCGCCGTTTGGCGATCCTATCGGGATAGGCGTAGGCCAGCAGCACGCCGCTAAGATGATGGTCTGGCGTTTCTTTGTTTAACCTCGCCTTGTTTAACATCCCCTTATTTGAAACCGGTTCGCTGCAATGTTTTACCCGCCTAAAAAAATCATCGGCGCTTTGTATGATACGTTTGCATAGCTGCTGATCGATGCCGTGATGGCTTGATCTTGCATGGGTTAGTATTTGGAGCCTGTCATGTATGTCGGCCGTCTTATCCGCATTGCTCTGATAGATATCCTTCTCGCTCAGCAGGCTGGCGATCAGACAGGCGTGATATGCCTGATCCATCTTCACTGCAGCCAGCATCATGTGCGCCAGGCGTGGATGCGTGCCCAGTTTTAACATGTCACGGCCGTGTGATGTGATGTTGCCCTGCTCATCAAGGGCGCGGAGTTGTTGCAGCAATGTTTTGGCCTGTTCAACAGCACTGCCTGGCGGCAGATCCATCCACTGCAATTCATCCACCTGACTCACACCCCAGTTGGCCAGTTCGAGCACCAACGAAGACAGGTCGCTGTGTAAAATTTCAGCCGGTGCATGTTTGAGCAGGCGAGGCTGTTGCTCAGCCGTCCACAAACGGTAACAGACACCAGCGCATAAGCGGCCGGCGCGTCCACTGCGTTGCACGGCGGAATCCTGTGAAATGGAGCGGGTGCTGAGGCGGTTCATGCCCGAGGCCGGGCTATAATCCAGCACGCGCTCCAATCCTGAATCAATCACACAGCTAATACCTTCAATAGTGATACTGGTTTCTGCGATATTGGTGGCCAGGACAATTTTACGCATGGCTTTATCTTCAGGTGCAGCGATTGCCAAATCCTGTTGCTGCTTGCCTAAACTGCCATGTAGCGGTGCAATCAAAATATTCGTGACCGATTCGCGATCAAGGTCCTGCTTTATCTGTCTGGATAGCTGGTTGATCTCTTTG
>CAYZJL010000144.1:0-5191 GCA_964478615.1 uncultured Zetaproteobacteria bacterium | reverse complement strand
AAATTAAATGTCAAAACTTTATCCACAACCCACTCGTTTTTCAAAAGAGCCATGTGATTTATATCTTCCATTGCTTCTGTAACGGCAGCCTTGGAAGAGGCTGTTTGGGTGGTCTTTTCTGTTGTTGTATGCATGCCTTTATGATGAGGGGTAAGCTGATTTGATAAATAGCATGGGCTGATTAGCACGCTTAAGCAGCTCCGTTTTTTTACACGATGCTGGATGCTAGTGCTGGCATGCCATATCCGTTGTTTCTATCCCGTCGCAGGATTCGCCGTATGCCGAGAGCCAATTACTCAACCGCTAATGTTGTCGTCGCCAGATGACCATTTATACATTTTATTCACAGTAATCAAGGAGATAAATCATGGCACTAAAAAAAGCGACAGCATCAAATGGCGGAAGCAGTAGTGCTCCAGAAAGGAAAAAAGGCGTGGATGCCAACAAGCGTCGTCAGCAGGCTAGAACGATGGGAAGGCAGCAGGCTGCAGCTGAATCTATCGCAGCAGCCACGGTACAATTAACGGCTAATACTGGCCAAGCGGTAGATATGCAGGTTGAGTTGAAAAGTGCGATGGGGCAAATTACAGCCGGAGCACAACAGGCATCAGGCAGTGCGGAAGTATCACAAAGCGCGATTACTTCAGCTGCGGAGAAGGTGCAGTCGCAGATGGACGATGCTAAAGCCAGCAGTGGAAAAACATTGCAATTGCAAGACTTATTGGATGAAGCGGATAACGGCATCGGCTCATTGGTTGATAATGTTAGCATGGCAGCAGATAATCAATTGGAATCGACTGAGAAGATTGCTAATTTGGAAAAAATCGCTGCCGATATTGATGAAGCAGTGCGAGCGGTGATTCGTATTGCTGATCAAACCAATCTGTTGGCATTGAATGCAGCCATCGAAGCCGCTCGAGCCGGCAAACATGGTAAAGGCTTTGCGGTGGTGGCCGATACGGTACGTACCCTGGCTGAAACAGCCGAAACCAATGGTGCGAATATCGCTGAACTGGTGAAAAAGATTCAGGAACAGGCCAGTAAAATTGCGACGGCTGTGCGTGAATCAGCTGAGAGTTCGCGTACTGAAGTAGAAAAAGGCCGTAATGTGACTGTCGAATTGGCCGGTATCAAATCAGATATGCAGGCTATTTTTAATGGCTCACAAGAGATTCTAACTGCCGCTACTCAGATGGAAACTGCTTCAGCTGAAGCTCAAGGTGGCTCGGAAAGCATTGCCGCAGCTGCTGAAGAGCAGTTGGCTGCTTGTGAACAATCGATACGTACCCTAGAAGAACAGGAACGCGCTCTAGATGAAATGAGCAATGCGGCTGGTGAATTGGATGAATTGTCTGAGGATTTGAAAAATAGTACCGACATTTCTAAAGATGCTGAAGAGGTTGCTGCTGCGGCAGAAGAGTTGTCCTCCAATACCGAAGAAATGAATCGGGCAGCTTCTGAAATTTCACGTGCTATTGAAGAAATTTCACGTGCTTCTTCACAGCAAGCTACGGCAGCTGAACAAGCTTCAACAGCGATGCAACAAATTGAAGATGGTGTTGGGATCGCGGTACGTGCATCGACCGAGGCCGTTGAAAAGGCTGATTTGGTCACTACACGCGTGGCAGAAAACAAAACAGCAGTGGATAATATGATTGCGGCGATTGTCAGCGCAGCAGAAGGAGCGAGTGCTAATCTGGATGAAATTTTAGAACTGGATCGGGTGGCGGCGCAAATCGATAAGATTGTTGATCAAATCGCCAATGTGTCGATTCAAACCAGTATGCTGGCAGTCAATGGCGCGGTAGAGGCAGCACGAGCCGGAGAATATGGCAAAGGCTTCGCGGTGGTTTCGACTGACATTCAAAATTTAGCTAATGACGCAGCAGAAAATGTAGAACTGATCAAGGAAAAGACCTCTGAAATTCAGGATCAGATTCGATCTATTAGTGGTGATCTAAGCTCGGTATTGAGCAATGTGAATATCGAAGTTGAAAACTCTAAAGCTACTACGAGTCGATTGGTTGTGATTGAAGCTGATGCCAATGCTGTTGTGGATGGTAATCGGAATATTCTCGAAGCCTCCAAATTAATAGCTGAGAATATCGCTGCATCTAAAACCGCTGTTGAGCAAATTGCTGCTGCTGCTGAGCAGGCTGCCACGGCAGCCAACCAGGCTAGTCAGGCGGGTGGGGCGCAAGGCAAGGTGGTCAGTGAATTAGCTGTCGCTATCGAAGAGATCGCAGCAACTGCTGATGATCTGCAACAGTGATTGAGACAGGTGAGGAGATTATATGTCTGATACCCAAGAAATGATAAGTGATACTGCGATTGATGCGACCGTGAAAGAACAAGTCGCTGGCATGATAGACTCGGATAACAGTGTGCTGGATGCGGATGAATCGGCTACGGATATCGAATCGGGTCAATATGTTACCTTTTATGTCGATGATGAGTGTTTTGCATTTCCTATGCAGAGCATGCGCGAAATCATTCGGGTGCCAAAAACAGTGGCTGTGCCCTTAACGCCGGCTGCGTTGCGTGGTTTGGCCAATTTGCGTGGCACGGTATTGCCAGTGCTCGATTTGCGATGTTTACTAAATTTGGCTGAGACGGAAGAAAATGATGCAACGCGTGTGCTGGTGACGGACTCTGGGCGCTTGAGTGGCTTGATTGTAGATCGGGTGGCGCGCGTTATTCACGTTGCCGATAAGCAGATTGAAAGTGCGAAATCGGTGAGTAGCAGTGTTAGCAAAGATGCTATTGATGGCGTGATCAAAGGTGTGGATGGCTATGGCCTGATTCAGTTGCTTAATGCTGGAGCTTTGATTGAGCAAGAGTTTGCCAATATCGCTGAGCATCTCGATAGTGCACAAGGTGAACAAATGGAAAGCCGACAACAGATCCATAATCAAGATGTGGAAGATGACACCACGCAGTTGGTCAGCTTTGTGGTCAATGAGCAGGAATATGCCTTTGAGATCATGCAGGTGGAAGAGATTGTGCGCGTGCCTGAAAATATTTCACGTATTCCGAAATCTGATGCGCATGTGCTTGGTCTGATGGACTTGCGTGGTCGCTTGCTTCCTTTGGTGAGTTTGCGCGCCATGTTTGGCATGCCTTCTATTGCGATCAATGATGATACCCGTGTGTTGGTGGTTTCTCTGGGTATAGAAAATGGTGCAAAACAAGCCGTGGGTGTGGTGGTGGATGATATTCGTGAAGTGCTGCGCGTAACACCGGATGTGCGAGATCAGATGCCAGGCTTATTAGCGCAGGAAGATGCCGATATTGAGACTGTCTGCCGACTCGATGACGGTAAACGGCTGGTCAGTGTGTTGAATGCGGGGCGTTTGTTTGATCGACCCGATGTGCAGATGGCGGTTAATGAAGCAGAGCAGGAAAATGGTGAACAGGAGATATCCATGAGTAGTGATGGCAAGCATGAGGATGATCATGAAGATCAGGATACGCAGTTGGTGGTCTTTCATTTGCAGAAACAGGAATATGGTGTGTCCATTGAATCGGTACAGGAAATTATCCGTGTGCCGGATGAGATGAGCCGGGTTCCCAAAACGGCAGCATTTATAGAAGGCATGGTCAATTTGCGCGGTGGTGTGTTGCCTGTGCTGGATATGCGCAGTCGTTTTGATATGCAACGCAATGAACGCAATGAACGGCAGCGTATTCTGGTGCTTGAACTCGATGGCACCCGCACCGGATTTATTGTTGATGAAGTGAATGAAGTGTTGCGTATTTCCAAACAGGTGATCGAAGACGCACCGCATCTATCGGAAGATCAATCACGATTGATGGGTAAGGTGGTCAATCTATCCAAGGATGATCGCATGATTCAGGTGTTACAGGCGGCTGAATTACTTGATCTCAATGAAATGTCGGCGCTTAAAAAAGCGGCTTGATCTATGGCACTGCGGGGTGGGCATGCTCTTTTCCCCTTTCTGTGTGCACCACGCAGAGCTGGTTGAATAAGGAGATCGGAACGATAACTGTAAACCATACATGAGAGGTGTGAACGTATGAAAATATTGGTGGTCGATGATTCAGCTTTGATGCGTAAGTACTTGCGTCAAATGTTAGAAAAAGAAGATGATATTGACGTGATTACAGCGCGTGATGGTGAGGATGCGTTGGAAAAGGCCAAGCGTGAAAAACCCGATGTAATCACGTTGGATATCAATATGCCGGTGATGGATGGACTCACTTGTTTGGCGCATCTCATGAAAGACTGCCCAATCCCAACCATTATGCTCTCCTCACTGACCGAAAAAGGTGCGACGGCCACCTTTGAAGCCTTGGAATTGGGCGCAGTCGATTTTATCGCCAAACCGGATGGTACGGTATCGCGTAATATTGGTCTGATTGAAACTCAGATCCTAGCCAAAGTCCGTTCCGCAGCGGGCATGCGGATGGGTAAATCCGGTGGTGTGCGTCAACGCATGCGAGCCCGGCGTGAACAGGCATCGGTTGCACAACAAATATTGCCAATACGCGCTAAAGGTAAAATTAAAATTGTACTGGTAGGAGTCTCGACGGGTGGGCCACGGGCGCTGGAAGCCTGGCTACCAAAACTGCCGGCTGATTTTCCTGTGCCCATTGTGATTGCACAACATATGCCCGGTTCATTTACTGCCGTCTTTGCCGATCGGATCAACGGCTTGTGTCAATGTGAGGTGGTGGAATCCGGTAACAGTATTGAATTAAAACCGGGCTTGGCTGTGATTGCACGTGGCGGTGCGGACGTACTATTGCGTAAAAAAGGCAGTAAAACTGTCGCCGCATCTGTGCCTATATCAGCTCATCATATCTGGCATCCCTCTGTTTCACGGTTGGTGTCATCGGCTGCTGAAGTTTATCGGCCGGAAGAAATCATATGTGTGCAATTAACCGGTATGGGTGATGACGGAGCGAAAGAAATGGCTGAAATACACAAAAAAGGTGCGCGAAGCATTGCTGAGTCTGAAGAAAGCGCGTCTATTTTTGGTATGCCTGCATGTTTGATTGCCTTGAATGGTGCTGAAGTGGTGTTGCCTGCCTGTGCTGTTGCAAGGCAGTTGAAGCAATGGGTGTGAAGGAGTAATACGATGGCTTTAGTAAAAAAGAAAATGACCACTGAACTGAATGGTGCTGAAGTGGTGTTGCCTGCCTGTGCTGTTGCAAGGCAGTTGAAGCA
>CAYZJL010000143.1:0-5221 GCA_964478615.1 uncultured Zetaproteobacteria bacterium | reverse complement strand
CAAATGGCGTACAGAAATGCCACGTAAAATCAATCGAGTCTGACCCTATTGATTTTTATCCGCACTCAGAAGAACCTTCTTCAACGATTTGTCTGCTGTTGCTGATGCGACAGCAGCATTTCGCAGCAGCGATATCCAGTGGCCGAAGCTGGGACGCTGGAAACTGGCTAAAAACACATTGCATATATTTTTAAACGCTTTTGTTTTCGTTTTACTCGTTTCGATATCACGAACAAAACATTGCAACTGATGAACCGCCAGCAGTTTGAGACAATATTCATACAGATCAATCAGCATGAATAGCTTTAATGTATAATTCTCCTCACTCTCGATTCTTTTCAGTTGCTGTGAAACCAGATCAAATGCCATAGGACTCCCGCATACTCCTCTCTTCAAAAATCAGAAAACGATCACATCATTGTTCACATCAATATCATGCCAAAGGCATCAGCGCCTTTTTCCTGACCTCAATCTTCTGCTTCCATGGACGATTACCAAAGTCATCATGGGCCTTCAGGCCTGTATCCCAGATATGCAGAACCTCTTCAGGTTTCCCTGCTTGCAATAGAGCCGCCCCATAATCCAGATAGGTTGATGATATGGCTTCTTGTTTTAGACGTGGACTATCCACGAAATATTTTTCAAAATATTGAACAGCAGTATCAGGTTGATCATTTAACATCGCCATCTTTGCTTTATATGGCAACAGATCCTCTTCGCGATCAAAACGAATAAACCACGGATCATTTTCCAATAAATTGAAATACACCCTCGCCTTTTCTAATTCACCCTTTGTATAGGATGCTGAAAAAAGATGTCCATGGACGTTCATAATCCATCGTTTGGCAGTTTCATTCCCCTCATCTGCTGAGGCTATAAATGATGGTTTTGTTAGGTTGATTATTTGACTAAATTCATCCTCATTTATATACCCATAACTAAACTGCATGTGTGCACTCACGATTTCAGAGATGTTTGCACTAACCTGACTACCGCCCTTTTCTGATGAAACAACACTCTTGGAAAACCATACTATCGCATCGTCAACATTGCCTCGTAGGAAACCGATATAACCCAAATCGTATTGCAACCGGGACAGTTCAAGCATCGAGTTATTTTCGGATGAAGCTTCAAATTTTCCAACACACTCTCGCAATAATAATTCTGCACTTGCCAGGCCAGATCCACCCTCACGCCTTAGAAGATTAGCTAGACGTGCTTTGTACCCATAGACTATTGTCTGAAGCTGCTTGTTTTCCGGAAAAACCAGCTTTGAAATATACTCAAGAAAAGCCCTGTAAAAGGTCTGATCTTTATGATAAATCAATAATGAATGAACCTGTTCCAGGCTCCACTCATTTGCAGATAACTTATCTAGGGCCAAACCTGAAATCACCTGCAAGGCATCTTCTGAAACCTCCAAATTATCAGTTTTAAATGCCTGCACATAATCAAACAGGAATGATTCCAGTGGTTGGCAGGCAAGTTTATTTCTAATTATCTCCGCATCAAGCAACAGCCTGTTCAGTGCGATCTGCCATGATGGATGCTTCACATTCAACAGGTGAGAAATACCCCAACGAAGCAGGTAGCTTTGTGCCGGGCCTGCTTCAGAAATTTCGGAGACCATTTTAGCCAGATTTTTTTCTGCAGTACTGAGAATCCCCTTTGTCTCTTCACTTTTAAGCATGTGCTGACGTAGTGAGTGGTGAAACAGCGTAAACCCTTCATGATTTTCAGGTGTGGAAGAACGCCTCAACATTGATGCAATCGCCGATATCCCCCTATTCACCAATCTCTGTGGATTTTCTTCATCAGGGATCGAGTTATTGTGATGCAGGATAAGGCCCAGCGCTGCTACCGTCAGCGGCTCTTTGGCAATGGCAATCGTCGCAGCCAGCGGGCTTACGACCTGGTGCAAAACACCTACCGAACAACGCTTTAATAACTCTTCATGATACTTGTCCAATGATGGTGGCAGCTTCTCTTTTCCATCGAGGTGGCAATACCTGTTCGCCAGAATGTCACCGATCACATAAGTCACGTAGATCGGAAAGCCTTTGGCATTGTCCACAACCTGCTGCACAAACGGGTTCATGATACACCCGTCATCATCTTCTTTATCCTGAAGGATCAGTTTTTTTCGCAACGGGCCGATCTTCTCCAGCAACATGTTCCGCACATCGTTGTGATCCATTGCCGGCAACCCATTATCAAAAAGTACATGCGCGCGGGCCTGCGCCATGATCTCCGGCAGACCGCACTCCTCCCTGCCCGCACACAACCAGGTTGACCCTGCACCGGCCAATGAAACCACCACATCTCTGGTAAATTCCGAATCACCCTCGGCAATTTCGTCCATTCCATCGAGTATCAAGATCACCCGTTTGTCTTTAGATTGCAGCTCCAGTGCACTTTTCAGCTGGGCTATGGGCTGCAGCTGATTGTGTAGCTTGAGAAAGCCAGCCTGTTCATCACCCAGTAAACGTTCAAGTACAAACCGGATAAAGCGATCACGATTGCAGCGGTCATCACCCGCCTTGAACCGGTATGCCAGTACCAGTGAATGTTGCGGCGGATCGGTCAGCAAGTCTGAAGCGACTCTGGCCATCAGGTACGACTTTCCCATGCCCGGAGGGCCGGAAAGCCATAACAGTGGATGGCCACCATCGCGAAGCGCACGTTGAACCAGCGCAATCTCTTTTTCTCTGCCGATCAGGCGGGAGGCATCTCTTTCGATCTCCTGATTAAAACTGCGCACTTCATACTGTTTCAGTTCATGCCGCTTATCCTGAATAAAAAAGAACTGTTCAAATGCCTCCAGCGCACTCTCTTCGGATTCACTCTGGCATACTTCATCCGAGCCGATCGGCGTATATTGCAAACGTACATCACCACGTCGCACATACACCTGCGAAACAGGCTGTTTTGCCTGACTATCGTCAGCATTCATGCTTCGAGGCAAGCCGAATAAACCCAGCGGCCAGAGCGAAAGCAGCTTATCACCACGCAACACCACAACGGTATCACGCTTTTCGAGCAACCCTTCCAGGCTGGCTTGAATATGCCGGTTCCCCACCTGGCAGGTAGCATGATTTGAAACGTTGGGGCCAGTCAGCATGATCAGGCCGCCATTCTCTTTAGCGATAAATGAAACCTTTTGCAGCCACGACAGGCCATTGAACAACTGCTCAATTCGACCACGCCAGATACCCAGCAATTGAGTCGCGGCGGCTTTGGTCATACCACCACCATGAGCGAGTTGATTACGCAGGGCTGAAAAAGAGCTGCTCGACCCCTTCTTGTTATCACCCTCGCCATCAAGAAATGGAATAAGACGTTCATCAACCAGAGGCTTTAACTCCGGAAATAGGGAAGACCCGCACGGTAACGCATCCGTAACTGCGATAGCCATCCCTTTCCACTTACCCAACGTTGGCTCTTCAATGCGAGGTTTGAGTGCGAGCAACAGCTTGTCTGATAACAAGTCTTTCTCTTTCAGCTCACTAATGCCCAGCATCACAATCAATCGAAGTAACAACTCGACTGCATCGCAAGCATGCCAGAGTTTCATTACCGGGTTCTTCTCATTCATATATTCATACAATGGAACAGCCAGCAGGGATGGAAACGCCTCGACATCCATCGCCTGTTTCAATCGATCCGATTCGACAACGGCTGCCAGGTCTGCAATGGCTTTCAGCATTCGATTTCGAGGCCCTATTTTCGTAATGCCCATCTCGGTGAGATTAGATGTGCTAAGTCCGGCCAGATCAGCCATTCCAATCTCATTATCCTCAAAAATTTGCGCGTATTCAATCAAACCCAGGCCATTCAGCCAGTCTGCTACCGTTTGAACACTCAATGTTCCTCCTGCTGAAGAAATGTTCTTTTTGGTGATACCGGGTACGCCATCTTAGTCTCTTTAACGATCATTCAGGCCTCCAATGCGACCGGCATTTTATGGATTTATATACACCCAGCATACTGATGCTTGTCCATGCCAATTCGATAACCTTTGCCGCTTCGCTCGCCGCTAACGTATAAGATTGATCATCCAAGCACCCCTTCACCTGCTCTATTCGCTTAAACAATTCCCCTCCCCAAGCATGAACCCCTCAATAAATGGCAGTTCAGTACCCGCTTGATACCACTAGATGAAGTGAACCCCTTATACTTCAGCTAGTTGATTCGACTCGACCCTGGCTCCCTGTTTCCACAACCTAGTATCCAAGAATCACATTTTTTTGTCTAAAGACAAAAAGGAGCTTCACTGTCAGCCTGAGTTTAACATCTATTTATTAAGCGCACTATGGGGGCTCATAATCATCACAAATACACGCTTCCGGATCAGGGGAAGATGACTCATCAATGGAGTAGCCTTGCGCCTTTACATCTGCGATTGAATTTCTATCGCAATGCCACTCTTGAACACGCACCTTCTCGATATTACAATGTATGCATTCGCTACAGCTTTCAAATTCAGACACTTTATATTTCATACTACGTCGCCCAGGTTATTTTATTTTTCTTGAAATTTCATACATAACTTCTCATGTGTTTCACACAAAGCAGCATTACTTCCTGCAAGACGAGCTAAACGACGGTGAGATAAAAACTGCCCCTTTGAATCCCTGCTTCGTTCAGCGAGTGTTAGTGACTGTTTAGCACTCTCCCAAGCCATCTCCATCAAACCTGCTTTTTCCTGGATCTGGCTTAATAAAAGATATCCGATCTGCAACCCCCTACGATCTCCGAGTGCATTTTTCAGAGTTAAGGACTTTTCTAGATATTGTATAGCCTCGGCAACCTCATTAAACCGGAATAGAATTCTAGCATGCGTATCTAAACACCTCGCAGCAAACCGGCCGGAAAACTTACCATTAAATGTACGAATAGCTTTTTCGCTCCACGTTATAGCATTATCCAACTCTCTCACACCAAAATGATTGTATGCCGCAGCCATTCGGTGATAAATCAGAGAAAGAAATCGCTCATGCTGCACAGAATCAAGAGCACTATTAAGTGTGTTAATCGCCAATTCTTTTTTACGGGAAAGGTAATAGTTTTCAGCGGCCCCACAGCAAGTTCTTACATGCTGCTCTTCGCTTAAATCATTTCTTAATAGTATTGATTCATAGAGATCTTCAGCTTTTAGACGGTCATCCGTTTCGCCACGATCTCTGAATACCCCTTCCAGTTCATGTATGGCTGTGCTGCC
>CAYZJL010000142.1:0-5229 GCA_964478615.1 uncultured Zetaproteobacteria bacterium | reverse complement strand
ACAGGACCCGATCATACGAATCCGGCAAATCTTCATCCAGCACCTGCTCCACGGCTGATTTCACTTTTTGCCGGGTTTGCCCATCTTTCCACCAATCTTGCACCAGCACTTTGGGGTGCTCATCGAGCAAGCGGGTCATCAAATGTTTGGCTGCCAGTTTTACTTTTTGTGTTTCTGCTTGCGTCAGTTTCTCTTTGCGCAGCATATCGTAAAGCTCCAACTCATCTTCGCTTAAACCCTCACGCACATGACGCTGATCTTCATCCCTCAGCCCTTCGGCGAATAGCATCAAATCTTCAAAATAGCTTTCCGTGGATGATCCACCGCTATTGTAACGATCTATGATTTCTTGCAAGCGTTGCGCAAAGTCGATGCGGCTATGATTCGCCTCCAGCATCTTGCGCAGCTTATCTTCAATGAATGCACGCATCTCGGCGATTTCGATGTTTTTATACTGCGCGTCGGCAAAGTCTGCTTTGAGTTTCTCAAAATCAATTTGACTTAAATCCCAGCGCTTACCTTTTTGCACAATTTTATATTCAGCCTGATGCTCGCGCACCGTAAAGGCTTCGGCATGATCGACCACTACACTCTCATCAAGCAGCTCAGCTATTTTTTGCGCAACATCATCAATATCTGCCTGAGCAACATGCATATCAATCACACCACGCAGATACCCAATCACTGCCACCAATGGCCGTGCTGGTTGTTTAAATATTTCCGGCTTACAAGCTTCGTACAGGGATGAAACCGTATTATCATAAACATAATACGACTTCCGCCATTCATCCCGGCTCAACAGAATATCGGCATAGTGTTCAAACAGGCTGATGTTTTTAAACGTATCTTGTTCAAGCGCAATCGATGCCAGATTGATCTGCCGCTCAGTACAAAAAGCCACCGCCTGATTGATCGCATCATCGAGCAGTTTAAACAGTTCGGCTTTTTCTTTAACTGGCGGAGCCTCGCTACCCTCTTCGCCCTGCGCATAATCGCTCAAGGCCTTTTTCATGTTTCGGAAGACATTATAATAATCGACAATATCGCCGTTTTTCTTCTCAATCAGCTGGCCGTTGTGCCCCTTGATTTTGAATGCCGCCACCCGATTAGCGCGTGCAATGGTCTGCATCAGATTATGATCTTTCATCGGCTTATCGAGGTACAGGGTAGAAACTGTCGGTGCATCAAAGCCGGTCAACCACATCGCGCAGACAAACACCAACTGCAAGGGATGTTCGGGATCTTTAAAATTGTATTCAATATCGTGGCCATGTTGATCCAACGCATCGAGCCTTTTCACATGCGGTAAAATATCCAGGCCAGCTTTTGCAAAACGCACTTCATCAGCTGCCGGATCACTGATTACCACGGCCATCTCAACCGATTTCATATAGGCCACAATCTTTTTAAAACGCGCCCGCTCAATATCATTCTCGGTCTGTTGAATCAGGCCACGCAGGCGTTTGATTTCAGCCTTCCAATGGTATTGAACCTTGTCATACATCTTCACCGCCGTGAACTTATCCAGCGTCACCACCATGGCCTTGCCCAAATAGCCCCGACGCGGAAAATGATAGACGATATCTTTAGCAATCGTCTCCAAGCGGTCATCCCGTTTGATCACTTCCATCTCAGTTGAAAATTTACGTTCCAGCTTTTGCTGTTGCGCCTCATCCAGGCTCTCATCTTCGAGCAGTTCATAGAACTCTTCACCCAAGTCATCATTTTGAATCAATACTTCAGGCACGCGTTTTTCATAAAATAGCGGCACTGTCGCTTCATCCTGCATGGCCTGCTGGAAATTATATTCGGAGACATAATCACCAAACCAGGCATTGGTTTTGCGCGCCTTGCCCAATAATGGTGTGCCGGTAAACGCTAGGAAGTGTGCGCCCTTTAATCCTGCCCGCATATTCTCAGCCAATGATTTGTATTGGGTGCGATGCGCTTCATCGACCATCACAATCACTTCGCGTTTTTCTTTGGCCGGATCAAACAGAGCAGGATATGTTTTACCCTTGTCATAACGGAATTTCTGGATGAGCGTGAACACCACCTTTTTATTCTGCCCCAAAAACTTACGCATCTCCTCCGCATTGGCAGGCTGGGCAGCATCTTTTTCCTTGATGGTGCGCGTATGTAAAAAATTACGATAAATCTGACCATCGAGGTCTTTGCGATCAGTCACCACCACAAAGCTGAAATTGCCGGTGACCTTTCGGAAAATCTTCCGCGCATAAAAAATCATCGAAAAACTTTTACCCGAACCTTGCGTATGCCAAAACACACCGAGTTTCCCATCATATTTATCACGATCCAGAAAACGCTCAAAGGCACTGTTTACCCCGATAAACTGGTGGTTCTGGGCAATAATTTTACTATCCTCTTTATAAAATAGGATAAAATTTTCCATATAATCGAGCAGTTTATCGGGATGACAAAGACCCGCTGCTGCCATCTCCAGACTGGTACGCTGCGCTTTGATGGCTTCGCGATTCACCTGCTCCTTTTCGTTATCCACCCGCATCCAGTTGAAGAAATGCTCCCAACCCGCAGTAAAACTACCGACCTTGGTTTCGATCGCATTGGATAACAGGCAAAAGGCATTGCAGTGAAAGAGCTGCGGAATATCGTGTTTGTAATGAGCCAGGTTATCATCAAAGGCCGAACGCAATTTCACATTGGAGTTTTTCAGCTCGATAAATACCAGCGGCAAGCCATTCACATAAAGAATCACATCAGGCCGCCGATATGCTGCAAAGGGCGCTTGTGCCGATGCCTTGATCCACAGTTGCGACACGGCCAGATAATCGTTGTTCCCGACATCATCAAAATCAATCAACCGCACCACGTCATGCTGTTTCACGCCATCGGCATCATCAAACGCAACCGGCACACCATCACGAATCAAACCATAGAGTTCCCGGTTGGCAGCAATCGCACTCATCGCCCCACGCCGATCCATGATTTGCGCCACCACCGGCTCGATGCTTGCCACAGGTATGGATGGATTTAACCGCTCACAGCTCTGCTGCAAACGATCCGCCAACACCACATCACGTTTATCGCTGCGCTTTGATCCATCGTTGAGATCATCGGGTTTGGCTGTAAAACAATCCAACACATCAAAGCCGTGTAGATGTTGCAGCTTCTGCAGCAAGGCCTGCTCAATATCATCTTCAGAGAGAAAGTTTTTAGCCATCGTTATTCTCTCTCTTTTGCACTGCAACATACTTCTGCTTAGGACTATTAGGCTTGTCTGGAACAGTTAATGAAATTTGTTCTGATTCAATCAAGGGTAATAAAACTGTATCCCTAAAATGCTCTCGGTGTGTTACCCCCATGTAGTCCATCATCTCCTTAGTTGAACGTGGAGTTATACAAAACTCTAACAACATTTCAGCTTGTTCGGTACTTGTCCGGTACTTGTCCGGTACTTGTCCGGTGCTTGTCCGGTACTTGTCCGGTACATGGGCACTACTAACTTCCGGGGTGCTTCCGGGGTGCTTCCGGGGTACTTCTGGGGTAGCTTGGTCACTAGCTTGCACGGTGCTTGCACGGTGCTTGCATGGTGCTTCCGGGGTAACTTCCTCACTAGCCTCATCAGGTATGGCTACCCGAATTTTGAACACATCCCCTTCCGTCAATTCAGGCACCTCTCCCGAATAGATCTTGCTGAAATGAAATAGGTTACGCACACCCGAACCAAGCTCATCGGCCCAACCGATCTCTTTGAAAAAGCGGGCAATCACAGGATTCTTCGGGAATGGTGAAAAACTGGCAGGATCAATCAAACCGTGACCATGCGGCTTATTGCTGTTCTCCGTGCATACACAGCCTTTCTCAATCACCAGCTTGGCAGGATAGGCATCGAGAAACTCCCGATGAATCAGGATATTTGCCGCCACTTCACGAAAGATATGATCACGCAGAGAGATGCGCTGATCCCCCTGCAGATAGAATTGATCCGATAGATGTTTGGCGATAAAAGCCATCAGCCGCTCATAACTCTCCAACAGATTCGTACGAATATCATCACGATCATCGTAGCGATCCAGATTTTCTCTGCGCAAAATAGCATCGGTTCGGTGATGCGGCAGCACAGACAGAATCACATCATCGTTTCCAAGCAACAGAATCGCCGCCAGCGTAAAGCCCTCTTCACCACTGCTATAATCCTTCAAATAAAGTTGTGCGCTTTTCAGCATTTCCAGGTCATCCAGCGCTGACCACGGATGATTGGGCCGCTGATTGACCGCCATCTTTCTGGCCCGCGTGATCCACTCACCACGCAAATCGGAAAGCTCAACAAATGGATAGATTCTATTTTCAGCATAACTGGTCTGTTTGCGTTGATAGAGAGCGGCAACAAGCCCTGTGTTATCCGTGATATTCAGATCACCATCTTCGTTACGGTCGTAAATCTTGCCGTTACAACGATGCACCTGCGAACTCTCCGGCACATAAACATGCAGGACTGTTTTATCAGTTATGCCACCAGCTATCTCATCACCCAGCTCGACCGCATCAATACTCAGATAAAATGGTGGCGTGATTTTCTGCGGATTATTCAGCGCCGTCACGAAATCCTTTTTCAGCTGTTCAACAGCCTCAGCCGCAACACCTGTCACGTCACCAACATCATTAACACCCAGCAACAGATGACCACCGGATCGGTTGAGAAAAGCACAGACGCTCTCATAAACATCACGATTGAGTGCATCACGGCAGGTTTTGAATTCAACCTGAATCCCCTCGCCCTGCGCCAGCAGTTGTCTGATGCCCAGCGCGTTAATCATCGTAAGACCCATGAAGAATGGTGCTTGCCCAGCCCACAGCCGCAAAGCCTGCTCTCTTCGATTTCATTGTTTTCCACTACCTCTCAAGCGGTACTTCTGCAATCGACTGTTTGGTTTATCAGGCAAGGTCATTTCAATAAGATCTGCTTGCAGTGCTGGTTTCAAATAACGCTCACGGAATGACTTCCTGTCACGCAAACCGAGTGCCTGCTGAATTTCCGTGCGGGTCATCTCACCATGCAAGACTTTCAGCACTCTATTGACTTGGGGGGTGACTTGGAGGCTGACTTGAGGGGTGGCAGAAACAGTACGAAGAATCATCTCCAGTATAAAGGTAATAAAATATGCTGAATCAGATTCATTCGTACTCTCTTTCAAGGCAAGGTAATAGCTCTCCTGATTCGCATAAATCATGCTCTCAACCGGCATA
>CAYZJL010000141.1:0-5236 GCA_964478615.1 uncultured Zetaproteobacteria bacterium | reverse complement strand
GGGTCTTCTTTGATATTGACTTCAACCAGGTCACCGGCCGTGGTAAGCAATTTGGTGCATTCAGGGCTCAAGTGGATCAGGTGCAACCGCTTGCCAGCTTTTTTGTAGCGCTCCGCCAGATTATCAATGGCCTCAATAGCGGAGTGATCTGCAATGCGTGATAGCGCACAATCGATATAGACCTCTTCAGGGTCAGACTCAGGATCGAACAGCTCACCAAAGTGATGTGCTGAGGCGAAGAATAGCGGGCCATGTACTTTGTGGGTGCGAGAGCCATCGGCATGGTCTTCAGTGGTGATGTAGATATGGCGTGCCTGTTTCCAGGCAAATACCAGCGCTGTAGCAATCACACCGACAATGACAGCCGTGGCCAGATCGGTGAACACTGTGACCCCGGCAACCAGCATGCCTACAAATGAATCTTCACGCGGCACTTTATTAAGCAGGTTGAAACTACCCCATTCAAAGGTGCCGATCACCACCATAAACATCAGCCCGACCAGTGCAGCAACAGGCACCATGGCAATCAAATCAGATGCGAACATAATAAAGATCAGCAGGAACAGAGCAGCAGCAATGCCTGAGAGATTACGCAGTCCACCGGATGAGACATTGATCATGGTCTGCCCAATCATGGCACAACCACCCATGCCGCCGAAGAATCCGTTGATGGTATTGGCAAGACCTTGTCCGATTGATACGCGGTTACCCTGCCCACGGGAATTGGTCATTTCATCAACAACCGTCATGGTTAATAGTGATTCAATCAGACCAACACCGGCTAGAATGACCGCATACGGCAAAATGATATAAAGTGTTTCAAGTGTGAATGGTACATCAGGTATATGGAACGATGGGAAACCACCACTGATATCAGCAATATCGCCAACGGATTTGGTATCCAGACCACCAAAGATAACGATCAGGCTGATGGTGATAATAGCAGCCAGACCGGCTGGTATTGCGCGGGTAATCTTTGGCAGAAAATACATAATAGCCATGGTTAAAGTAACCAGCCCAAGCATGGTGAATAGCGGGTTACCACCCAGCCAGTGCATGACACCATCCGCGCCTTCGATCTTAAAATGATCCATTTGGGCCAGGAAGATTACGATAGCCAGGCCGTTTACAAAACCGAGCATGACGGGATAGGGGACCATGCGAATGTATTTACCAAACTTGGCGGCACCAAACATCATTTGAAAAATACCGGTCAATACAATGGTGATAAAGAGATATTCAACACCGTGCTGAGCAACGAGCGCCACCATCACGACAGCCATCGCACCGGTAGCGCCGGAAATCATGCCAGGACGACCGCCGACAAGTGATGTCACCAAACCCATCATAAAGGCGCCATACAGACCAACCAGTGGATTAACGCCGGCTACAAAAGCAAATGCCACCGCTTCCGGCACCAAAGCAAATGCAACGGTCAGACCAGAAAGAATATCATCTTTGGTCTTGGCGGCGTGGTCATAGTAGAGCTGAAACATGGGGACTCCTCATCAATCTTGGGCGCGGCATGCTAGAGCAGGGGCGTGCTAGCGCAAGTTGTAAAGATTACTTTGGATTGTTTTGCTCATTAGCAATAGAACTCTGGTTTAAGTTGTTGCAGCATTGCATCTATGTCATCACGAAGTCTTGAAGGTAAACACATTCTATTAACACGTGCTGTGCAGAGTTTAGCTGCTCTGGATCATCTGTTGCTCTCCCGAGGCGCACAGCCTGTGCATTTGCCCTGTTTAGAGGTTGAGGTGATCTCTGATGCGCTGCAGCAATCGATTTCATCCATCGCATGGTATAGCGATATTGTGTTCACCAGTATCAATGGTGTTCAGGTACTTAAAGATGCGATGGACGATCAGGGCCTCTCTATCTCTACTGCACTGCACGGCAAGCGCATTGCAGCAGTAGGGCAGAAAACGGCCGATCTGCTGCGCAACTATGGCGTTCATGTTGATATTATCCCCTATATTGCTTCACAGGACGGTTTGCTTGCTTCATATGGTGTGAACGGATTACCGAAATCACTGCTCTTCTTTCGTGCAGAAGAGGGGCGTGACACGCTTCATGATGTGCTGCAATCACAGGGTGTGGAGGTGACCATGGTGCACACCTATCGCACCGTCTGCCCGCAACGTGATGCATCCGATACGATTCAACGCGTGCAGAGTGGTACGATCGATGCGGTACTGCTTGGTAGCCCAAAAACAGCACGTTTTTATATTCAACGCATTGGATCCATTGCACTCGCTGATCAGCCAGTTATTGCGGTGATCTCTGAATCTTTGGCTGAGACAGTACGTGGTCTGGGTCTGAGCGTGCAGGTTGTCGCCAAACACGCTAGTTTTGAGGCGATGCTCGATGCGTTGAGCGACTATTTTGATAGCCCTACATGTTGATGGAGTTTTAATATGTCCAAGTCTAACCATTCCCTGCCCGACTTAGCTGTTCGTTCGCGTCGATTGCGTGGCAATGCCACCATACGTCGCATGGTGCGCGAAACGCATCTGTCGGTAGCTGATCTGATTTATCCTCTGTTTGTTGATGAGGCGATAACTGAAGCTGTTGAAGTGGTGAGTATGCCGGGTGTTAAGCGTATTCCACTCTCTGACGTTGGCAGAGTAGTTAAAGAGGTTGAAGCGCTGGGCATTCCCGGTGTGATTCTATTTGGTATTCCGACTGAAAAAGATGCCATCGGTTCATCCGGTTGGGATGATCATGGTATTGTGCAACAGGCTATTCGCGCTGCTAAAGCGGCAGCCCCGAATATGTGTGTGATCGCCGATACATGTTTCTGTGAATACACCGATCATGGTCACTGTGGTGTGCTGTGTGGCGAAGAGGTCGATAACGATGCCACGCTGCTTAATTTGCAAAAAGAAGCGGTTTCTTATGCTGAAGCCGGTGTCGATATTGTTGCGCCATCGGGCATGATGGATGGCATGATTGCTGCGATCCGTAGTGCTTTGGATGCGGCTGGGTTCAGTGAACTTCCGATCATGTCGTATGCGGTTAAATACGCATCGGGCTATTTTGGCCCCTTCCGTGATGCAGCTGATTCAGCGCCGAGTTTCGGTGATCGTGCCACCTATCAGATGGATCCGGCCAACCGTCGTGAAGCGTTGAAAGAGGCTGAGCAAGATGTGAAAGAGGGCGCCGACATGTTGATGGTGAAACCAGCCCTGGCATATATGGATATTATTCGTGAAGTAAAAGATGCCACACAATTGCCGATGGCGGTCTATAATGTGTCAGGCGAATATGCCATGGTGAAAGCTGCGGCAGCCAATGGCTGGATTGATGAGAAACGGGTGGTGCTGGAAACCATGTTAAGCTTTAAACGTGCCGGTGCTGACTTGATTCTTACCTATCACGCCCTTGATGTGGCACGTTGGTTGCAAGAAGACGAGCAGGGATAGGTTGATTCAGTATGGGTGACAAGGTGGATAATACGATCGATAAGAAAGAAGCGGATGAAGCATCTATTGACGCTGTGATTGCGGAAAGCGCCAGTAGTGCTGACAGGTCGGATAAAAAGAAGGCAAGCAGTGAGAAAAACTCTCATGCGGGCACCTATTTTATTGCGTTGCTTTTGCTTATCGCAGCTACTGTAGGCGGTCTAACGCTGACAGGCCAGTTGCAACCACTGTATGAATCACTCACAAAGCCGATGACTGAGCATGCTGTAGTGCAGGAGCAGGCCGCTCCCTTTGTGGCTCAGCCCGTCCCGTTTATAAGAGCAGACCCATTGGCTCAGACTGAGCCAACAAGGCCTGCTATTCATGCTGACATGCAAGCAGAGCCCGCAGTTGTAGAGCCAGATGCTGCTGATGCGGAAAATCATGTTGTTCAACCTCCTGGTGATAATGCAGTGAATGATCTGTTGCATAGCATCGAGGGTTTACGCACTGCACTGGGGCGATTGGAAGCGTCGCAACAGCTATTGCAACAGAGTTTAGTTGAACAGCAGCAGATGAATTTGCAGGTGCGGTTACGCTGGATTGCCGATTCGGAAAGCCGTTTGCCGCAGATTCAGTTGGCCTGGGAAGAGATATCCCTGCTGCCGGGCCTGAGTGAGCTGCAGCGGCAGCAAGCTGTTGATATGCACAGACTGGCCCGAGCCAATGTGCAGCGTTTGCATCAATGGCAGGGTAGTCTGCATAAGTGGGCAGAAGCGCTGGCGACACCGTTGCATGAAAATGTATTGCCGCAGCCTGAGCATGCGTGGCTGGCCTGGATTGTTGGCCAGTTCCAGTTGCGTCAGGCGCCTTCGCAAGAGTCCAGAACACTGGCTGATTTGAGAGGGCGTTTGCTTGATGCTGCACGACAGCTGACATTGCAATCATGGCCTGATCAAAGCGCATGGCAGCGTTTGCATGCCGAGTTGCTATTGCAAATAAAAGCCATGCAAACAGGTGATGCGAAGGGTGCGGTTGAAACAGGCCTACCGGCTGACTTTGAAGGCATACAGGTTGATATCACCACCTTACGGCAAGCTGCTCAGCAATGGGCCAATGATCTTCAACAGAATGATGTTCAGCAGGGAGGTATGTTATGAGAGTGATACTGGCCCTCATCTCTGTTTTGGCTATCAGTATTGCATTGATTGTATTCCCTGATATTGCCGATCAGGCACTACGCATTGAAGCCTTTGGCTGGGTGTTTGAAACACGGCAAGGGGCATTTATTGTCGCTTTGCTGTTACTACTGTTTGTGCTCTGGTTGATGCGCAGTTTGATTGCGGCGCTGTTTGCAGGCCCTGGTGTGGCATGGCGTTCACTGCGCATGGGTAGCCGTAAACGGCGTGAGAAAAATCTTAAAGAAGCGCTGGCACAATGTCTGGATCAACGTGGGGACTCAGGCATCAAAGCACTTAAGCGTAGCCGTGAAGTATTGCCCGACTGGGGGCTGGATATGCTGCGTACGTTGGCAACCCCTGCGGGCCGTTTGCTTTCTCCCGTGGAACAGCAGGGGAAGGATGCCTTAAACATTGTATTGGCTGCACGCATTGCCACTGATCCACACGTCTATCCCAAGCCTGAACTTTCGATCCGAAAAGCACACTTGGAAGCATGGTTGGCTGCCCATCCCGGAGCACCATTAGCGGTTAGTCGCAGGTCTGATTTGGCTGAAGAAGATGGTGATTGGTTGCGTTGTTCAGAATTACTGGAAGCCGAATTAAAACATGGGCACAGATCTGCTGAGCTAGTGCATCCGCGTCTTGTGCATG
>CAYZJL010000140.1:0-5245 GCA_964478615.1 uncultured Zetaproteobacteria bacterium | reverse complement strand
CGGTGATTGAAGTCGTATTTCATATCGGGGAAAGATTTATAAAAAAGACTATGCTTGCACTTTGCAAAACACTGATCTATAAAGTGGTTTTAAATGTAGAAACTGGGGTCTGGATTCATTGTTCTTGTGATGGCGCAAAGGCCTGATTGAAGGAAGGGGACGAAAAATGCGAAGTTTATCGATGGGGCGTGATTCGGGTTCGATGAGTGCTGTGTTCCGGCCGTGTTCAGGTCTGATTGCGAGAGTCTTTGCGGCCCTGATGCTCGTTGCCTTATCGAGTTGCGGCGGTAGCGGTTCGCCGTCTGTGGCGCTGAGTAATATGGTGCCGATACGCGTCGCCTTGCATCTGCCGGGCCAGCCGCTTGCACAGGTCGACCAGAATATGATCGACAAGATTCTTGATCTGGCGATACCCGATGCCAATGCCATCATCAACCTTGCTGGTTTTAAGTCGGCGCAGATCACCATCAGCGGGGTTGGGTTTACCCCCAATTTCCAGGTCATTCAATGCCACGCCGGGCGCGCAAGTGATCCAGAGTTTCCAGGTGCCGCAGGGAGTCAATATATCGTTTAATGTTCAGGGCTTTAATACAGCGCTTGGTATAGTTGCGGCGCCAGTGGCGGTTCTGAGTGTCACGAAAGTTCAATCCTTCACAGCATCTGCGACACCGGTTTTGGTGAACGTGATATTGAATCCAACGGTTTTGATCCCGGCTCCTCCAGCTTCGCTGGCACCAGCCATTGCAACAACGACGAATTTTGCAGCTACGAGTCAGATTACGCCAAATGATCCGAATTTTGGTGATACGCATACCTATGCAGTCACCACGCCAGCTGTGAGCGGCACAGCGATAGTTGATGCTGCTGGCCTTACCACGTACACCCCGAACGCGGGTTTTGCAGGCACTGACAGCTTTGTGGTGACAGTCACTGATCAGAGCGGTTTGACCGGTCTGGTAATGATTTCTGTGACAGTGAATGCCCAGGCAGGACAAACGCTGACTGCGACCGTCAAAGATGTGCTTACTATGCAACCTGTGGCAGGTCTGGTCGTTACGCTGGGGGCGTTAACAGCTACAACCAATGCTGCCGGAGTAATTAATTTTTCTGTGTCTCCGGGACCTGTAACAGTCACGACCAGTCATGCATCCTATATAGCACGCAGTTACCCTTATCTATTGAGAAGTACCTCTACGGCTTTGCGCGTTTTTGTTTATCCAGTCAGCACCGGGGCGACGGACGGTGATGGCGATGGTTTGCCGGATGCTGTGGAAAGCAATACAGGTGTGTTTCTCAGCGCATTGAGTACGGGCAGCAATCCTGCCTTGGCGGACACTGATGCCGATGGCATTGATGATGGTAGGGAGGTGTTACGATGAACTTCCTGCGCTCAAAACTTACTGGTTTTATCTTTCTTGCTTTTCTGATCATGCTCGGCGCTGAATCTGCCCAGGCCACACATTTCCGGGGCGGCTTTATTTCCGCCTCTATCGACGCAACTGGCCTGGTGACGGTGAATGCGGAGTCCTTATGGCGAAATGCATTTGTGGCTCGTGTATCCACTGTTCAGGTTCTGGATGTAAATAGGGTTGTTAAAGGAAACATCACCCTGACCCAAGTCGGAGTGAATGATACAAGCGATCCCAGTTTTACGCGTGTGATTGAGCAGGGGGCAGGGTCGTTGGCAACGATGGACGTCGGAGGAGCTGCTTTGCCTGCGGGTACATATATTCTTTATAAAAAGAGTAATGCCCGTATTAGTGGTTTGGCCAATGTGGGACAGGGCAGTTTTTCATACGAGTCAGTCGTGCATTTTAACGGCACAGCAAATAGCGCACCAACCATCAATTCCAGTGTGGTGACCGGCGTTGCCAAAGGCTTTGACTACAGTCAAAATCTTAATGCTATTGACCCTGATGGCGGCCCATTGTCCTACGCGTTAATTACCAATAGTTTTGCTCCGGATTTTGGGCCCACATCACAAGTGCCGGGCATGACCGTGGATTCAACAGGCCAGGTTTTTATACCTGCCGCATCTACCGCCACATTGCAATCGACGAATCTATCCAACCCGGCTGGTGATTATGTGTTTAAGGTGCGTATTACCGATGCATCGGGCAGCCATACAGATCGTGATGTGTTGCTGGATGTGGTTACCGGCACAAACATCAATCCGCCCGTGCTTGCGGCCATCGGCAATCGAACTGTAGCTGTGGGCAGCACGCTTACATTTCCTGTCACGGCAACATTTATCCAGACAGCGGGCAACCCGGCATCGGGAACGTTTAGTTTCACGCCTGTAGCCGGCGATGTCGGCGTGCAAAATGTCAGCTTCAATGCGCGGGACGATGGCGTACCGAATCTGGTGAATAGCCAGCTGGTTTCGATTACTGTTACAGGTAATAATCACCCGCCTGTATTAAACCCTGTCGGCAATCAGTCGGCACAGGTTGGCATACCACTGACATTCACTATCAATGGCAGTGATCCGGATGGCAATGCATTGACGTATAACGCCGCATTTTTACCTGCCGGCGTGACTTTCAATCCCACGACACGCGTATTCAGTTGGACGCCTACAGTACAAGGTATCACGACGGGCATCGTATTTCAGGTTACCGATAATGGCGTGCCTAACCTTTCTGCTCAGGAGACCATTTCAATTTCTGTCGGCGCAGTCAATCATGCACCTGTGTTGACAGGTGTTGGCGATAGAGGTGCCCGCCCCGGTGTGAAGTTGTCCTTTGTGGTTGGGTCAACGGATGTGGATGCGGGTGATGTTGTCACATTATCTCTGGGAACGGGCGGATTGCCGCCAGGAGCCACTTTTAATGCTGTATCAGGGCTGTTCCAGTGGATGCCTGCTGCCAATCAACTGGGTTTGTGGACGGTAAACTTCAAGGCGATAGATAATGGCACGCCTTCGTTGAGTGATATCCAGACCGTGCGTATTGGCGTAGGCAATTACCCCGATGTTCTGAGGGGTACGGACCCGAATCAGAGCGATACCGATAGCGATGGTCTTAATGATAACGTCGAAACAGATACCGGAGTATTTGTATCGGCGGCAGATACCGGCACAGATCCTGTGCGTCCGGATACAGATGGCGATGGATTCAGTGATGGCAACGAAGTTGCAAGTGGAACGGCCCCATTGAATGCCGCCAGCCAGCCGGTTGTTCCACCTGTTGCTGTGCCAGATAGTGGCACAACGCTGGAGGATACGCCGCTGACAACCGTCAATGTGTTGCTCAATGATACCGATGCCAATGGTGATGTGTTGAGCGTTTCTGCTGCGGATGCAGTCAGCGCGAATGGCGGCACGGTCACCAATAACGGTAATGGTACGTTCCTCTATTCACCTGTTTTGAATTTCAATGGTACGGATACATTTATGTACACTGTCAGTGATGGCAATGGTGGCACAGCCATCGGTACGGTGACCATCACAGTCATGCCGGTGAATGATCCGCCGACATTCACAGGCACCCCGGTGATTACGCCGGCATCTGCCCAGGTAGGAACTACATTGAACTTATCTGCTACGGGTACAGCCGATGTAGATGGCAATGTCGTAACGCTGAGTTATCAATGGAAAGCGAATGGTGTGAATACTGCAACTACTGCTTTTTATACAATCAGTAATGCAGATGCAGGCAAGAGCTTTACTTGTGTGATCGTCGCCAATGATGGATCCGGAGCTGGCAATGCAACGGTGATGGCCACAACGGCTGCTGTGACGGATCAGACAGCGCCAGCCATGAATGCCCATAGTCCGCTGACAGCAGCAACCGGCGTGATGGTTAATAGCCCCGTTGTTGTGACATTCTCGGAACCGATGAATACTGCGACAATCACGACAGGCACGTTTATGTTGAGTGTAACTACGGGCGCTGCTGTAACAGGAACACTCAGTTTCAATGCTACAGGCACAGTAGCCACATTTGTTCCAGCGGGCAACCTTCAACCGATTATGAATTACACGGTAACATTGAGTGCTGGTGTGACAGATGTTGCGGGTAATGCGCTTGCTGCTGCACCTGTCACCTTTACCTTTACGACAGGCGCTAATACGGTAACGCTGCCTTCTGTGTTGCCGGTAGTGCAGGGCCCGGTGACCACTCTGGGGAACTATGATGGCTTTAGCATGCTCTGGAACGGGGTTGCCAATGGTGCCAACAAAGCGAACCGCTGGTCTGGAGTCTTTACCACGCCAACAACGACAATTACCGGCCTGGCTACATTCCTGGATGGAGTAGCTGTGGTGCCTGCTGTGGCGGGTGGTGCGTTACCCACCAAGATTGGAGCCAACCGGATTATCCAGCTGGGAGCGCTTAATTCCGGTGATAATCTGGCCGCATCGGTTTCTCTGGACGGGCAGTTTATTGCAGCTACAAACCTAGATCTGAATTTGACTACAGTTGAGGAGATGCTGTTTGTGAAACGGCGCGTGCCGATACATACAGCTGCCACAGTCGCTGGCCTATACAATATGGTTGAGTTTGTTCGTACGCCAGGCGCAACAGTCAATACCACCTCCACATCACATGGGGTGTTGACTGTCAATGCGGCTGGAACCTGGACGTATGCCGGCATGGGAACTACTTTAATAAACCCTGCAACGGGCGCTATAGGAGCGCCATTCCCGGTTAATGATAACGGCACCTTTGTTATCGATGCCAATGGCACAGCCGTCACCACCAGCCTGATCAACCCGAATATGACGATGCAAAGCCTGGTATCAGCAGATGGTAATTATCTTGTTCTTTTCAGAATGGATACGGGCACCCGTGAGTCTGGCGTGATGATTGGCGTCAGGCAGCATGCCACCACTGTGAACGTCGCAAACCTTACGACTACCACCGTTCGTTTTGCGCCATCGGAAGCAGTGCCCTTGTTTGCAATGCGCGGGGAAGTGGGTATGGAGAGTACCGATGCGAATGGCTTGTTGAATAATACGCATGGCAGTGTGATCGATAATGCCGTGGTGTGCGGTGTTGGCATTCCCCCTGTTCAGCCCAATTGCCAGTTTATGGTTGATCCTGCTACCACAGTCACAGCAGGGGCCAACGGGACTTTCACCCTGACTGACACGACGGGTGCAACTTTTTCAGGCTTCGCATCTCAAAATGGAAATGTATTTTTGTCAGAGGATCCGGGAAGAGCCATCAGTATAAACATTAAACAATAGTTGAACGAAGCCGCTATCGCGGAGAAAAACCAAGTTTTCATTAGTTCACCCTCG
>CAYZJL010000139.1:0-5250 GCA_964478615.1 uncultured Zetaproteobacteria bacterium | reverse complement strand
TTGCGTGGTGAATGTGCCGGCTTCTTCGGCAGTCCATTTACCTTTATCTTTGTTGCTCATGTTATCACACCAGGCTTTTGTGCCGGGTTCAGCCGAACATCCAGAAAAAGCGGCTAACAGAAGTAGTATACAGCTTGTACTTAATAGTTTTCTCATCATGATTCTCCCAGAATATCATCACTGCTCATGTATTGACACGCCACCCTGACCTGTTTTATCCAGCTTGTGAATAGCATTTATCTGGCTCTTTGAGCTATGTGAATTGAATCAATCACAACTGTAAATAGCTATAATATGTAAAAAAGTGATGATGCGTTAGGGACTTAAGGCAAGTGAAAATTGGTCGTTTTATTCTGTTTGTGAGGCGATAAACTTCCACGCCTTCGGTTTGGACTGAAAATGTTTTAGAGATGAATTGTTTGTGGAGATAGCATGAGAATTGAGTTGCGTATTGCTAAAGAGTTAGATGTTGGAAAGCAGCAAGTGATTGCTGCAATTGAACTGTTGGACAGTGGGGCGACTGTGCCATTTGTTGCGCGCTACCGTAAAGAGATCACGGGTGGTCTGGATGATACGCAGTTGCGTCATCTCGAAGAGCGCTTGCGTTACTTGCGTGATCTGGAAGCGCGTCGCAGCTCGATTTTGAAATCTATCGCTGAACAGGAAAAACTTACGCATGCATTAGAGCAAGCGATTCAAGCTGCTGAGACACTGGCGCGTCTGGAAGATCTCTATCGACCTTATAAACAGAAACGTCGTACCAAAGCTCAGGTTGCCCGTGAAGCAGGTTTGCAAGCGCTGGCTATGGGGCTGTTGAATGATCCAAAGCAGACACCGAAAGCGGTGGCCTTTGCTTATGTTGATGATGAGAAAGGCATTGAAAATATTGATGCCGCACTAGATGGTGCGCGCGATATTCTGATTGAATACTTTGCTGAAGATGCTGATCTGATTGGGCGTATGCGTGATTACTTGAGTAACCATGCTCTGATCACCAGTCGTGTGGTGAAAAACAAACAGGAAGAGGGCGATAAGTTCTCTGATTATTTTGCATATGAAGAGCAGTTAAAACGTATACCGTCGCATCGGGCTTTAGCGCTGTTTCGTGGTCAAAATGAAGGTCTGTTGCGCATTAAACTGGTGGAGAGTCTGGATAGTAGTAATAGGGCCGGACACTGCGAAACAGCCATTGCCAATCGATTCAGAATAGATAACCGTGGCAGAGCTGCTGATGGGTGGTTATTGGATACAGTAAGCAGTGCCTGGAAACAGAGCATCTCCAAACGTCTTGAAACAGATCTGTTTGCTGCCTTGGCTCAGAAAGCAGAAGCAGAGGCGGTTAACGTATTCGCCAACAATTTAAGGGATCTGTTATTGGCGGCTCCTGCCGGCGCGCGCGCCACCATGGGGCTGGATCCGGGACTCCGAACCGGTGTTAAAGTGGCAGTGGTTGACCCAACCGGTAAAGTACTCGATACCACTGTGATATATCCACATGTGCCGGCCAAACGCTGGGAAGAGGCCATTGCGGCACTGGCGGTATTGGCCAATAAACATCAGGTCGATCTTGTATCGATTGGTAATGGTACGGGCTCGCGCGAAACTGAAAGCTTGATTAAAGAGCTGTGCGATCGTTTTGCTCAATTGCATCTCACGCCAGTGATGGTTTCTGAGGCAGGGGCTTCGGTCTATTCGGCCTCAGCCCTGGCGGCCAAAGAGTTTCCGGATATGGATGTGTCACTGCGTGGGGCGGTTTCTATTGCAAGACGTTTGCAGGACCCATTGGCAGAGCTTGTGAAAATTGAACCGAAATCTATTGGTGTGGGGCAGTATCAGCATGATATCAGCCAGGCTTATCTGGCCCGTAGTCTTGATGCAGTGGTGGAAGATTGTGTGAACCATGTCGGCGTTGATATCAATACAGCATCGGCGGCGCTACTACGTCATGTGGCTGGTTTAAGTCGTTCGATGGCAGAAAATATTGTCAGCTTCCGTGATGAAAAAGGCGCTTTTGTGAATCGCCAACAGATCATCAAGGTCAAAGGCATTGGCGCCAAAAGCTTTGAACAGGCCGCTGGTTTCTTGCGTATTATGCATGGTGATAATCCATTGGATGCATCCGCAGTGCATCCGGAAGCGTATCCTGTTGTTGAATCGATTGTGCAAACAACAGGTAAATCAGTAAACGAGCTGATGGGTAACACAGCATTTCTTCAGCAGTTAAATGCTGCGGACTTTTCCAATGAACAGTTCGGCGTTATCACAGTATCTGATATTCTACTGGAATTTGAAAAACCGGGTCGTGACCCACGTCCGGAATTCCGTACGGCCAAGTTCAGATCGGGAGTGAATGAAGTGCGTGATCTGCGTGTAGGTATGATACTCGAAGGGGTTGTGACCAATGTGGCTAACTTCGGTGCCTTTGTGGATGTTGGTGTGCATCAGGATGGTTTAGTGCATATATCGGCTCTGACCAACGCTTTTGTGGATGATCCACGTAAAGTGGTCAAAGCAGGGCAAGTAGTACAGGTGAAAGTGTTAGAAGCGGATGTAAAACGTAAACGTATCTCTTTGACCATGCGTCTGAATGATGAACCGGAAGTCAAAGCAGAAGCATCATCCGGTCATAGATCAGAAAGAAAGTCTGAAGCTGGTAGAGGAAAACGTAGATCTGAAAAGAGCTCTTCAACTCCAACGTCTAAAGGGCACTCCAATAAACCACCTGGTCATAAAAAACGCTCTGAAAAATCACATGCAAAAGCAGCGTCAAAAAAACCATCAAACCGACCCAATAGCGCCAAAGATAAGCTGAAACAGAAGATGGACCGAAATAAGAAAGCGCCACAAAGTGCATTGGCTGCAGCATTTGCAAAAGCCATGGCTGATTAGACTGTTCTGATATCATGCATCAGCTGTGAATGACTCATCGTTGTGCATGGTGTGGTTGAACGAAACCGCTAGGAGAGTTGCATATCGTATGTTTTCATCTATGCTCAATAGCGATGATCTTCCAAATTATATTGGATGAGGAGAGAAAATTTGGAAGGGTATGGTATAACTCGTGCATCATAAGCGTTCTTTTTACTGTTGTTTGTTACTGGCTGTGACGCTATTCTCCTTTTCACCTGCCCATGCATCAGATTGGCTTGATAATGGCTGGAAGCATGTTGAGCAGAAGTCTAAGGTCAGTGAAACTGTTAATCCTTCAGAATCAGATGAAGCGGATCCGGTTGTCAGAGAGGGGGGCGGTGCAGGGGCTATTGCTGATAGCTTAGTTATCTCTGAATTGTCAGCTAAAAATAGTGCAAGCATAGATTTCAAACAAATCGATACGGATTACGATATTGGTAGGTTTGAAGAAGCACTGTGGGCTTTGGAAGATCTTCAGAAGCTGTATCCGAACAACGCTGATGTGTGGTATCGAACTGGGCTCCTTCAGGAAGAGATGCTTGATTTTGAGGCTGCACTCCAGTCATATCAGAATGCTGTAGTAAATGATTTGGCTGACCTTTCGTTGGCTTATGCGCGTCTGGCTGAGCTTCATAATGATAAGGCGCGTTACCCGGAAGCGATTGCAGCATTTGAACAGGTTCTCCGGTTGAAGCCTGAGGATGAATATTCATGGTATATGCTTGGCATGGTATATATGAACACGGGAGCGTTTAGTGCGTCCATTTCAGCATTAAAACATGCAGCTGAGGTGGATGGACCATACAGACAGAATTCGCTTTATGGGCAGGGCATAGCTTATCTGCGTATGAATGATGCTGAAAACGCTCAGGAACTATTTAATGCGTGCATTGCATTGAATCCAACATCGGATGTTGCAGCACTGGCTGAGAAAGGAATTGCTGATGCAATTGTTCTGGCCAATACAAGTTACTTTTCATTGTTTAGTCTGTACGGTTTTCAGTATGACAGTAATGTGGTGCTTAAGCCTTCAACATCAGCGAATATACCATTGATTACAGGTGTTAAAGATTTTGAGCATACGCTTTTGTCGGTATTAAGCTATGCTCCACCACCTTCCTCAAATGGCATGGGCTATAAGGCATCGGCCATGGCGTATGGAAATCTACATGTTCGCTTGACTTCATTTGATATTGTTGCATTGGATTTCACCATTACGCCTTATATGGCCCTTAATAAGCGTAATATGCTGTCGCTGGATGCGTCATTTGATTATATATTTTTCAATTATAAGCGTTATATGGATACGATAAAGCTTAAGCCATCACTGACATATTCATATAGTGATCAACTTCAGCTTATGCTCTCATTCGCCGCGAATCGTGAGAACTATTATCAAGCGGTTGCAGTGCAAACGAGTCTTCAGGATGGCTGGAGTCTAACAGAAGATGTTAAGGTGACGTTTTCTTCGAAAGATCATACATCCTCCCTTCAGCTGGGGGGGAACTTTGTGACGAACAGAACGCGTGGAAGTGACTGGAGTTATAATAGTTATGGTGGCAATGCAGCGCTCACTTTCCCGCTTCCTTATCTGGATAAATTATCAACAGGCATCAATGGCTCCATCGTACGTCAAAAGTTTCAAAACGTGGCTGTGGGCTCTACCCAAAAGCGCCGGGATACAGTGTACAACGGTTCAGCATCGATTACTTATCCATTCACATATGCAAATGTTAGTTTGAACGGCAGTTATACTCATAGTGTTTCGAATACAGATGTCTTTAGTTATGTGAGAATGATGGCCGGCTTTAATATAAGCAGGAGTTTCTGATATGAGGTTATTTTATCATCTGTTCACGGCATGTTTGATCTCTTCGCTGTTTGTTTGTAGCTCAATTGCGGATGCAGCCGTGGCAGAGTTTGTGAAAGTACATGGTGTTGTGGATGTGTTTCATCCCGGAGAGAGAAAGGCAGTTCCAATGCGTGTTGGTACAACAGTGAATGCAGGTGATGTTGTGCGTACAGGCAAACGATCACGCGCACGTTTGAAATTTATTGATGGCAGTATGTTGAATATTGGTTCATTATCAAAAATTAAAATTGGTGAATTCTCCTATAGTGCCGAAAGTAAAGTGCGTAAAAGTAATATACGAAACTTGCGTGGTAAGGTGCGTGCCGCAGTTAGCAAATCAGACAATAAAAATTCATATTTCAGAATTCACACCCCGGGCGCAGTTGCTGCCGTACGTGGTACCAATTTTGGCTCTGAGTATTCCAGAGGGGTTAGTACTACTACGGTCTTTGAAGGGACAGTTGAAGTGGCAGCCAGTATGCAAGATC
>CAYZJL010000138.1:0-5311 GCA_964478615.1 uncultured Zetaproteobacteria bacterium | reverse complement strand
ACTACGAATCAGAAGGCCGGGCGTTCGAATCGCTCAGGGAGCGCCATATTAAAAAGGACTTAGCAGAAATGCTAAGTCCTTTTTTTATGCTTGATTGGGGAACATTTCAGCTACCCCAACAATAATCAACGCCAGCTTTCCAAAACCATCATACACATTTGATTCAGTTCAATCGCCCGGCTCTCACTATCGGCTTCTGTATAGGCTCGCAATTCAGGCGCGTTCCCGGATGGGCGAAAATGCACCACTTCATCATCAACAAAGGTAATTCGAATACCATCAGTCACATCAATCGATGCAACAGATGCAAACGCCCCACCCAACATTGCTTCTGCAGCAGCTATATCGGCAGTAACATCGCCGCTATTTAACACCGCCAGACGCGATTGACTTAACGCTGTAGGGAAGTCTTTCAAACGATCACTATACGTAAAACGCTGTGGCAACGTCGCCAGCAACGCAGAGATACTAAGATCACCATGCTGAGCCTGCATCAGAATTGCCAGAGGTACAATGACAGCATCACGCGTCGGCAAAGCCGATAGGCAGCGCTCATTCAATACGATATCCGTCGCAGTCAGAAAACCACCATTGGCTTCATAACCCACCACGTTATCCGCACCTTCAGCAATCGCCGCATCCATAGCTGCAATCACATAGGGGGAACCGATACGAGTGCGATCAACACGATCAAACCAGCCTGATTTCTCAACCGCACTATTGCAACTCACCGGTGTCGCCACACAGCTAGCCTGCAAAAAATGCGCACACAACACACCCGCCACATCACCACGCAACCAGACACCATGCTCATCACTAATCAGAGGCCTGTCACCATCACCATCGGCAGATACAATGCAATCAAACTCATACTCTTTCGCCCAGGCTGCAGCCAAACGCACATCGTCCGGACGTATGGCTTCCGTATCGACAGGGATAAATTTCAGAGAACGACCGAGGCAAACAACTTCAGCCCCTAAGCCTTGCATAATTTTCACCAGGATATCACGCGCCACAGTGGAATGCTGGTACACACCAATCGTGCGACCTGTCAGGCAATCGCGGGGAAAGAAATCGAGATAACGCTGCACATATTCATGTTCAGCAGTATCCAGCACAGCCGGCAAAACAGACGGAACCAATACCGCTCCGGCAGCATCAAACAAAGCATCTGGAACGGTCACACTGCGCGCTGTCATGGCTTGTTCATCGGCTTTGAGGATTTCACCGGCAGGCTTATAAAACTTAATGCCATTGCGATCATCCGGGATATGACTGCCCGTCACCATAATGGACGCAATATTCAAATTCATGGCATAACAAGCCACTGCAGGTGTGGGAATAAATCCACAATTTACCGGCTTGAAACCAGCATCCCGAACAGCCAAAGCGACTGCCTCCATAATACGCGGAGAACTGGCGCGAAAATCACCGGCTATGGCAACGTTCTGGCCCTCGGTGATATCACCGGCCTGTTGCAAGGACTGCAAAAAGGCCAACGTGTAGGCATAACAAACCCGATCGGTCATATCGACAGCTAAGCCCCGCGCTCCACTGGTACCAAACTTCACACCACTGTTTTCCATCAATGCCGAGATCAACACTTGTTCATCATCGGATACGAGATTTGCCATGATATTCCCCTTACCTTGCTTGATTCTCATTCTGCCCAACTATAAACCAGCCTAGCATTTCCGCCACAAGCATCCATGCAGAGCTGCTTACAGCGCCCGAAAATCATGCTATTATTGACCATTCATACCATGATACTATTTTTCATATAATCATCTGAATGCAGGGGACCCTACTATGAAACTACGTTACGCTTTCATCCTTCTCATACTATGCGCGCCATTCAATGCTCTGGCCCA
Organism: uncultured Zetaproteobacteria bacterium; assembly: GCA_964478615.1. GTDB lineage: Bacteria > Pseudomonadota > Zetaproteobacteria > Mariprofundales > Mariprofundaceae > Mariprofundus. The sequence goes on along the minus strand of CAYZJL010000138.1, from coordinate 3,440 downwards.
AAATAATAACGACACTCAGAAACTGGTTCATGAGCTCAAAGAACTGACCAATCAAGCAGAACAGGATCGATCCGCTAATTATCGTTTTATTGATCAACTGCGCGATTTGATTGCCCGTTTCGATCAACCTTGGGGGCGCAAGGTCCTGTTTGATGATTTCAGTGATGGCGACTTTTTGCGCAATCCCGTCTGGTATAGTAATTCCGATGATTTCTGGGTCGCCCGCAGCATCGGTTTACGTACAGAACTCAACACTCGCCCCACCGCCACGGCTCCGGCTGAACGCAACCCGTCACCCGAAGCCGCCCTGCTCGGCATGCTGCTCGGAGGAAAGATGCAGCAGCAACAACAACCCGCCCACCGCGCTAGAAGCATTCGAGCCGACTTATCCACCAACGTCACTATCAATAATGCCTTTTCAATCAGTCTCAGCATCAGCGAAATGGGCCGCAACACAAACAACGGCTCCTTCGAATTCGGCCCCTACCAAGGCCAAAATATGGAGTCCGGCTACCGCTTACTCTACCAGGCAGGGCCACGTCCAGCATTAAAACTACTGCGCTACCAACGTGGCACATCTGCCGTGATTGATATCTATGATACAGGTAAACTATTATCGGATGGCAATAGTCATACGATCAACTGGCAGCGCACTCAAAACGGCAATATGCGAGTTTCATTGGATGGGCAACGCATCATTGACGTGCGTGACCGCAGCTATCGGGATGCATTCAGCGGCTTTGTGATGACCAATCGTGGTGGTGATTATGCGATCCGCTCCGTATCCATTGCTGCATCCGGTCGCTAAACAAACATATCCAGTAAGCTGTGATCGAATATCAACGTATCATTAAAACCTCTTAAATTATACGTCAGAAAAACCGCGTGATCATCCCGCTTGAATGCTTGCTCAGGCAAGCTTTCTGATTCGATAGTATGTGTTTGAATCGACTCCAACACAACGGCGCGATCTGCTTTGATGATCGGCAAGGAGTGATCTGACCCCAGACTCATGGCAAACATATTCGCTTCTTTACCGTTATCGTATTGCAAGCCCATCGCCAGCGTCAGTTTCATAAGACTTGGCTCACAACAGGCAAAAACATCCCTTCAGCAACGGCAAAAACTGCCGATCCGAATAGGAAACGGTTTAAAAGTAAATCCATCAAAACATCACAACCACCTGTTTCTAATTAATAATTCAAAAACCTCCGAATTTCATGAAAGCAAGTGCTTGCATCATCGCAAAGGCAATGCCAGCCATCGAATGCAGCGCCAGGAGCAAGAGAATATGTGTGTGGGGTAGAGGGCAAAGGCTCGGGACTTGTTTGGCGCATTTCATCAGAGAATCAGGCAAACTCCTGTTAAGCCCCGTTAGTCATTGTAACACCCGGCCTGCGTATACGACCAAAAACATACGAAATAGGAAGGGCGAAACGCGTACATCATGGAGGTGTGTGATGACGATTAAAAAATCAGCCTTACCCGGACTTTGTCTCAACCTTACTATTGCCTTGTTTTTGATCGCTGCGCCGGCACAGGCCGGTGGCTATATTCATTTCGGTTATGGACATTACAGTGGCCATCACGGCTATGGATATAGCTATCCCTATTATGGCCTGCACAGCTATTACGGTTATGGTCACCACAGCTATGGCTATCCGGGATATAGCTATGGATATTCCAATTACAGCCATCATAATAACAGTTACGCCACGCCATACCGTTCCGATGATGATTATTCATCAGCTTCAACCTATCAAAGCCGAACGTATAATCGGGGAGACAGTAGTATCGCCACAGGCCATGGCTGGAGCTTACTGGGCAATAATCAGGCCAGCGCTGCCCTGAGCGATTTTGGCAGGCAGGCGCAGGCATTCCCTGCCAAAGGCGACCCGAAAGTTGGTTATGCGCTCGCTTCAGCTGATCTTGGCCGACTCGACAAAGGCGTGTGGGCCATGCGCCGTGCTCTGAGAGTCGATCCACATGCCTTGCATTATATCTCGCTCGATGAGCGCCTGAATAACAAAGTCGAACAGATCATCCGGCAATACGAGAAAAAATCAGCTTACTCCGACAGAGATTACGATACAGCCTTTATGCTCGCATCCCTGCACTATTTACGCCGCGATATACATGCTGCTCACAGCTTCATCGATCAAGCCGTGCTGGCGCGCCATCACAGCAGCAGTACAAAAAATCTAAAAGCCTTAATCGATGAAGAAACAGAATGATCATAAAAAACCTTGCATCAAAGTGATTCAAGATGATCGAACTGTTTTAGATAACCCGGTTTCTCGGCATCAATGCCTTTGGCTTGAATCAACAGCTTAAACACTTCCCCCATACCGAATGGCATCAGCATGCGTTTGGCATGGGCTAGCAAATGCATACTGACCGCATCATTCTGTGCAGCCAGCGATTGAATCAGTGATTGCACCGAAGGCGATTGCGCCAACCATCCACCTTGTGACATCCACACCAAGGCTTTTAAATCGCAATCATACCCTGCCCTGATAAGTGCGGTGAAATCAACATGAGCGGTAATATCCCGACTACCCGGATCGATCAATACATCTTCGGTTGCCGTTTGCTCGACATGCGCCAGCAATGTGCCTTCAATACGCCCCTGACGATAATATTCCTGCTGCGAATAGCCATAATCAACAGTGAACACAAACCCACTTTTGATGATCGCCGACAACTGCTGCTGCCACGCCGCCAAACCGGGATTCCACTCACTAATATAATCATCTGCCCATCCGCCCATCACAGCCGCTGAAATATCAGGCACTTGCTGCATCGCCTGATCCGTATCCTGCCAAACAAAGGCATCGTCTTGCATGCCCACATGGCGCTCATAAAACACACCAGCCTTACGACGGAAACATGTCACCGGAAAAGCATCCGGCAATTCATTGCTATAATAGATCACATGCTCTGCAGGCTCGATTTCATCGAGTGAAACACACAGCTGCACATCCAGCGAACGCTCCTTAAACAAGCGCGATTGCCGTTCTCTAAGACCTACACAATGCTCCACCGAAATCACCGTTTTCGGTGCAGTCATGGTGAACTGAATCAAAATGTCCAACAATGCCACCAACTGCTGACCGGAACCGGAGCCCTGCTCAATCAACAACCAATCATCCGGCTCGCCCATCTGCTGCCAGGCATTAAACACCAGATCCGCCATCGCCAACGAGGACCAAGGGCCAAGCTCGGATGCAGTAACGAAATCCCCCTTCTCCCCGAATACGGTTTTGGTCTCATAATAACCCAGTCCCGGCTCATACAATGCCGCCTGCATAAATTGATCGAAGGGCAATGAACCACCCGCCGCCTGTATGCGCTGACGCATGATTTTATCTAATGTGTGCTCTGACATGGTTGACGCTTTTCTCCCCTCGAACTAACGTATCGACTATTCCACCAACAAA
>CAYZJL010000137.1:0-5371 GCA_964478615.1 uncultured Zetaproteobacteria bacterium | reverse complement strand
CGCCGCTTTATTACGAATGGTCGCTTGAATAATTTCAGTGAAACTTCAGTTACAAAAAGATAAGCCGCTTTATTTGATTGAACGCTATGACCGCATGTTCAATGCAGAGGCTGAACTTCTCAGGCTACATCAGGAAGATTTCTGCCAAGCTCTTGCTATCGGACCGGATATGAAATATGAAAATGAGGGCGGCCCATCGTTACAGATGTGCTTTCAGTTGATTCGAACCAACAGTGTTAACCCCATTGCTGATGTGAAGGCATTATTGCAGTGGACGGTTTATAATTATCTGATTGGTAACGTAGATGCCCATGGTAAGAATGTATCATTTCTGTTCAGTGAAAGAGGGCCTGAACTGGCTCCTTTCTATGATTTGTTAAGCACTGTTATCTATCCGAATTTAAGTAGTAAAGCCGCCATGAAGATTGGTGGTGAATATAGACCGGATTGGGTTGCTTCTCGCCATTGGCAACGATTTGCTACAGATATTGATGTGAACTTTAAGATTGTACATCAAACCATTGAGAGGATGAGTAAGAAGATCGGTCTTGAAGCTGAGTCTTTGAGAAAGAGCTTTAGTGAAGAGTTCGGAACAAATGAAGCTGTTGAGGTAATTCTTCGTGTGATAAAGAAGAGAGTGAAAAAAATTAGAATGAGTCTTGATATTACAGTTTAAACTCGAAGTTTGGGGGGAGGAGTGAACATGGGGGAAGCAAACGAGCTGACATTTCAAAATGATATGATCAGGCAATTCATCGCTAATGGCTAGCTACTGGGTAAACCGGAAAACTACAATCGTGAGTTGGCTCTGTATGAAGAAGATCTGCTCGGCTTTGTTAAGGAAACTCAAGATGAGCAGTGGCAGCAGTTTTGTAAGCTGTACCCCAACAGTCCCGAACAAAAGCTATTGGAGCGTGTAGCCAACCAACTCAATAAGAGGCACACCAAAATCAAATGATGCAGGTTCTCTCTGATCCTGCACGTGCAGCAGCCAGAGGTTTTTATTATGCCAATAACTCATCGAGGAATGCGATACAGGATTTGAGCTGTTCGCGTTTATCTGATGAGCCATGCAGTAGCGTTAAATTACCATCGGGTGTGAGACGGAAACGGTTGGGTTCACTCTGCACACGCATCATTAACGAAGCAGGGTCAATTTTTGATTCAGCGGTGAAGTTGAAGCGGAAACCGCCACCATGTTCATAGCTGCCAATGCCACGGATGCCAGAGAGGAATAGTGCTTGAGCGCGCCAGCGCAGACGAGCGGATTCCAGGCAGAACTTGGCTTCATCTGGCATACGTCCAAAGCGGTCGGTCATCTCTTCAAACAGCAGGATGATCTGTGCATCATCTTCAGCCCGTGAAATGCGGCGGTAGAGGGTCAGACGTTCGCCGGACTGCGGCATATAATCTGGTGGCAGGATGGCATTGATGCCCAGATGTAGCTCCATAGGCTGATTTGGTTTAATTTTCTCACCACGCGCTTCGGAGACAGCTTGCGTTAACATATCCAGGTACATGTCCAGACCGATCTCTTCAATTTTACCGCTCTGTTCGGCACCGAGCAGATTACCGGCGCCACGAATCTCCATATCCTGTCTGGCTAGCAGGAACCCGGCTCCCAGTTCGGTGTGTTCCGCAATAGCTTGTAGGCGGTCACGGGCATCGGCTGTCATGGCACGCGCATCGGGGGTGAACAGATAGGCATAGGCCTGCCTGTGGCTGCGCCCTACCCGACCACGAATCTGATGTAGCTGTGACAGGCCAAGCAGATCAGCCCGCTCGACAATCAGGGTGTTGGCATTGGGTACATCCAGCCCCGATTCAATAATCGTGGTACAGAGCAGTATATGCAGACGGCCTTCGTAAAAAGCCAGCATCTGTCGATCCAGTTCAGCCGGACTCATCTGGCCATGCGCTACACCGATTTCAGCTTCCGGCACATCTTCTCTTAAGCGTGTCGCAATACGTTCAATACTTTTGACATGGTTGTGCAGATAATAGACCTGACCACCGCGATAGAGTTCGCGTCTGATCGCTTCTGCTGCAATATGCCGGTCGAAGCTCGATACCATGGTGCGAATCGCTTCACGCTCAGCAGGTGGTGTGCTGATGATCGATACCGTACGCAGTCCGGAGAGGGTTTGATGCAGCGTGCGTGGGATCGGCGTGGCAGTCAGGGTGAGCAGATCGACGCTGGCGTGCAGTGCTTTGAGTTTCTGTTTGTGTTTTACACCAAAACGTTGCTCTTCATCGACGATGACCATGCCGATATTGGCAAACTCAAATTGATCGGAGAGTAAGCGATGCGTGCCGATAATGATGCGGATTTCACCAGCGGCCAATTCGCGAGTGATGCGGTCAGCCTCTTTTTTGCCTTGCAGGCGGGAGATGAGATCGACCTTTAGACCGGTGCCGGCAAAACGTTCAGTGAAGCTGCTGAAGTGTTGATTGGCCAAAACGGTGGTGGGGGCAAGCACGGCAACCTGTCGACCTGATTGGGCCACGACAAAGGCCGCACGCATGGAGACTTCTGTTTTACCAAAACCAACATCACCACAGATAACCCGATCCATCGGTTTATGATGGGTTAAATCACGTAGAATCGCATCGATACTTTCGGCCTGATCATCGGTCTCTTCAAACGGGAAGCGGGCTGCGAATTCATCATAGGCATCAAGCAGGAGCCCCTCTACAGGATAGGGCTCACGACTATTACCACTGCGTGCCGCTTCGACTTCGATCAATTCATTGGCCATTGCCAGTAGATCGCGTTTAACACGTTCGCGGGTGCGTTTCCACTTCTCGGAACCGAGTTTGTTGAGTTTGGGGGACTCTTCACCGGTATAACGGTGCAGGCGCGCCAACTCTTCAACAGGCACAAAGATACTGGCTTTGTCGGCATATTCGATTTTAATGAAATCGGCCAGATCACCCTCTTCATCCATGCTTTCCAGGCCCTGATAGCGCCCTACGCCGTGATCTTCGTGTACAACCGGATCACCGACCTGCAGCTCAGCCAGGCTGGAGAAGATATCGGCATGCATGACCGACCTGTTACGGATGCGTTTGCGTGGCAGATGTTGGCCGAGCAGTTCGCGGCCGGTCAAAATCAGTCGTTTCTCTTTGGGGTTAGAAAAACCACTATCGAGATAACCGATGGTGGTGGAGAGATTCATGTTTTCACAATCTTTCAGGCTTTGATTCACGACGACATCTGATGCCAAATCACCACATGCTTCGATCATGCGTTCCTGTTGACCCAGGCCGTGTGCAACAAGACAGATTTTCCAGCCAGCGCTCAACTGTTTTTTCAACAGGCTACGCATGGCATGCAGCGATTGGGCGCGATCAGCGTAATCACGCAATGATGGGGCCGGTTCAAGGTTCAGGCGTGGCAAGGCTTTGGCTTTGACGGGGGTTTCAACCGCATACAGTTCTTGTGGACTGATACTTGGTTCCGCACTTGCACGCACCATTTCAAACTGGGCACGTACCTGTTCAGCAAAACCATGGCGACAATGGTCGATCTCTTTATCGGCATAGATGGTACAGCTATCAGGCAAGTAATCGATTAAGCGTGCCATCTGCTGATACGCCAGCGGCAGCAGTGCTTCGATGCCTGGATGTGGGCGACCGGCTTGTACTGCGCTAAGCATGGGGTGTTTGCGCAGATGCGGGAACCGGTTACGGAAATTGGCAATAAATGTATCACAACCGGCTTTGTCGAGAATCACTTCGCGCACAGGTACTGAGGTGAAATGCTCCAGGGTATCACCCGAACGCTGGTTTTCCGGGTCAAAACGACGAATGGATTCGACATCATCACCAAACAGATCGATGCGCAGTGGTGTATCTTCAGTGGCAGGCCATATATCGAACAGACCACCACGGGCGGCAAATTCTCCGGGCGCTAACACCCTGTCGGCGGGCATCATCCCCGCTTCAGCCAGGCGCGTTTTCAGGCCTGAAATATCTAGCTGCATATTCACGTTTAATTGCCATACATGTGCAGCCACAGATTCCGGAGGTGCAATGCGTTGCAACCAGGCCGGCAGGGCTGTCAACAAAAGACCCTTGGGTTTGGGGCTATTAAGCAAACGGCCCAGTGTAGCAAAACGTTCACCTACAATAGCGTGATGCGGAGAGACGCGATCATAGGGCAATACTTCCCAGGCTGGGAAGCGCCAAAGCAGTTCAGGTTGATCCTGTAGGAAAAATGCCAGCTCCTCAGATAACTGGCGATAACTGCGTAGATCCGGGCAAATCCAGATATGCAGTCCTGTCGCAGGTTCAGACTTGGCAAGCCGGGCCAAGCGCCAGGCCAAACCATTCAGCGGAGCGGTTGAATCTATATGTGTGGATTGATGTGTACTGTTCGAGCTATTCATAGGGCGGCGCATGCTGCCATGAGTGCGCTTAGGTTTCAGCGTTTGCGTTTGTACTCAGCTTTTGGCGGCGTTCCTTGATTAAGCGGCTTACGATCTCGCTTGAATCGATGATATCCGCAATATGCTCTTTTGTCTCTTCTGATGTGGCATTCATCAACAGCAGTTCAGCAGTCATGATGATGCCAGTCAGGGCATTGTTCAGATCATGGGAGAGATTCTTGCAGAAGTTTTCCACCTGCATTTGAGCCTGTTGAGCGGCATCTCTACTCTGCATATGTGCTAAACAGCTGTTCACCTTTAATGTAAACAGCGCCATGTTGAATGGTTTTGGCAGGAAATCATTGACGCCAGCCTCAATAAACGTTGCAACTGTATCCAGATCATCAATGCCAGAAATCAGGATGACAGAGATATGTTTTAATGTTTCATCTGCGCGAACGGACTTGAGAACCTCCATGCTATCTACACCGGGCATCACCATATCAAGCAGAATTAGGTCGGGTTTGTGCTGGCGAATAATATGCTGTGCTTCGGTACTATTGGAGGCCTGCATGACACTATAACCCAGCGTTCGGATCATTTTCGCCAATATTTCGCGAATGATGCTTTCATCATCCACAATAAGAATTAAAGGTGTTTCAGCCATATAAAACCCTCGCGCCTGTTGTCAAAGCCTTTACATCTGAAGCTCCATGTACGCATCAATGTAATGCTCACACTGAGGGGCATCGATCAGAGGGTCAATTAAATAATAAGTTGATTATATAATGAAAACAGAATATATTTCGGGAATGCAGGAACTACCAGAAGATAAAGTAAAAGAAGCGAGTCAGGGCTTGAGAGCGATTGGGCATGAATTACGCCTGTCCGTATTGTGTCTGTTGCTGGATAAGCCAATGTGTGTGCATGAGTTAATGCAAGCCACGGGGGCAGCTCAGTCTAATTTGTCGCAACATCTGGCCAAGATGCGTTTGTTAGGG
>CAYZJL010000136.1:0-5407 GCA_964478615.1 uncultured Zetaproteobacteria bacterium | reverse complement strand
ATATCTGTGTGTATCTGTGTCCATCTGTGGCTAAAATATTAGACGCATAAACCGATAACTTAAATACCACCACCCAGGAAACGTTCCAGTTTTTCCTGCTCTGACATACGATCTTTTTCCAGCTCATCCACAGCGTCAGCTTCTTCACCTTCAGGTTTTGGATGAAATGCATCAACACGCGCGTTCACATCATCAATCATCTTCAGCACATGACCCAATGCTTCGGATACCGGGTTAGCCAGCAGATGATGATCGAGATTGATTTTACCATCCTCGATCAGCGACTCCGTCGTCGCCACGACCGTACCGGGAATACCAACCACCGTAGAATGTTCGGGCACATCACGAAACACCACCGAGTTCGCACCAATACGCGACTGCTGTCCAATGACAATTGCACCAAGTACCTTTGCTCCCGCACCCACAATGACACCATTATGCAATGTTGGATGACGCTTTTTCTTTTCCCAGGTTGTTCCACCCAATGTGACCCCATGATATAGCGTCACATCATCACCAATATCCGTGGTTTCACCAATCACAACACCCATGCCATGATCAATAAAAAAACGACGACCAATGGTCGCGCCCGGATGAATTTCAATGCCTGTAAACCAGCGTGCCAGATGCATCACAAAGCGCGCCAACCAGCGCCAGCCAAAGTTCCGCCACAATACATTTGCCATGCGATACATCCAGATAGCATGCAGGCCCGGATAACAGGTTAACACTTCCCACGACGAGCGTGCGGCAGGGTCACGGTCAAAGGCCGTGCGAACATCTTCTTTAATCATCTTAATCATTGCTGAATTCTATCACAAATTTGGGAAAGTGCCTGCTCAGGTGCGGCTATACTCCACAGTGCCGAAGCTGAAAGCTGGGCTGATGCCCACGATCGCACTTCTTCAACATCTACCTGCTGTACGCTTTCCAGCCATTGCATAGGAGAAAGCAGTGTCTCTTCATCCAGGCGTGAACCCAGGTAAAGCATCTGACCTTCCACCGAATCCAGTCCCATACGAAACTGCACCTGCAGCTGACGCTTAGCGCGATCAATCTCTTCTGCGCTGATCTGTGTCGGAAAATTCTCTAACAATTCAGTTAGCAGACTGACACACTCTGCCGCCCGCTTTGGCTCAGTGCCGCAGGTAATGCTCCATGTGCCCGCATCACTCAAGCTATTGAGATGCGAGCCTACACCATAAGCTAAGCCACGCTTCTCTCTGATTTCCCGAAACAGACATGAACTCATACCACCGCCCAATACCTGATTGGCCAACCATGCAACAGGTCGCTGCTCTGATGCTGCAACAATACCGGGAAAGGATGCGATGATTTGAGCCTGCTCTCCGGCCCGAGGCAGAGCCTGTAGCCCTGAAGCCAGAGAACCAGGATTAGAGCGCGTTTCAACTGATGAAGGCGCAGCCCAGGCAACACTGCCGACCGCATCGGTCAATGCATCGTGATCAATATTACCCGCTGCTACAATCAACAGGCGCGGAGCCCTATACCAACGTTGCAGATAATGCGACAGATCTAAGGTCGAAAAAGATGATAGTGAGGCATGTGTACCCAATACCGAGCTGCCAAGACTATGATCAGGAAACAGCGCTTCCAGATGCTGATCCATCACCCACTCTTCCGGCGCATCTTCAACCATGGCCATTTCAGCGTAAATGACTTCACGCTCACGCTGCCATTCAGCTTCAGGTAGAGCAGGTTCACGCACCATCTGCATGAGTATGTCCAAGGCTTCAGTCCAATGTTCATGCAATACATGCAGGTGGAAACAAGTGCGTTCACGCGATGTGTATGCATTGGCATTGCCACCCAACTCATCCAGCTTTTCAGCCAGCTGATGCACATTCATCTGATCTGTTCCCTTGAACAGCATATGCTCCAACGCATGCGTGATACCGGACAGCCGCTCCACTTCATCGCGGCTGCCAACATCGACAAATACCCCCAGTGCCACACTCTGACTGTGCGGCATGGCATGACTCAATACCAGTGGCCCATCAACCACCTGGGTTTCACGATAAAAATATTGATGCATTAGCGCTCCATGTGCTTCATTCCATAGTATTAGGGATAGACAGGCACAAACGAAGAGATACCCTTCGCTACAATGAATATTCAAGCATACATCATGCCCTGTTCAATCATTACGCAAAAAAAAACCGGACACATAAGGTCCGGTTTTAAAAATGGTGGAGCCAAACGGGATCGAACCGTTGACCTCTACGCTGCCAGCGTAGCGCTCTCCCAGCTGAGCTATGGCCCCATGACCTTGGTAAAGGCATCACTACCTTTGACCGAAGACGGCGCATTTCGCCACAGTACAGGAATATTGTCAACATGAGTGCATCTTCAACAGTGCCAGCCAGCCAACAGACTACGATGCAATTGTTTCGCCGCACCTTATCAGCCGACTGCCTGACACCACCGGGCGTATTCTCACGTTTGGTAAATCGTGGCGATTGTTTTATGTTTGAATCGGCTGAAGGCGGCGAACGCTGGGGTCGCTATAGTATTTTAGGTATAAGCCCGGCCTGCCGTGCCATTGCCAATGGTAATCATACCACGCTGCTATTTCGTGATGGCCATAAAGAACATTTTGATGGTGGTATTCTCGACTGGTTGCGTGAACAGATTATTGCACAGGAATACATTGCTGCCGATGATCTCCCCTTTGCCGGTGGTGCAGTGGGTTATTTTGGTTATCAACTGGTATCGCATTTTGAAGATATTCCGGCTGATTTGCCCGACCCCGTTGATGCACCCGAATCGGCCTATTTGTTGGTTGATCGTTTTATGGTGTTTGATAATCTCAAAGGCACATTAACCTGCTGTGTGCGCATGCCAGCCGATCAAGCAGCAGAAGCTGTTGATGTGCTCAACAACATGGAGGCGAGCTTATCGGAAGGGGCGATGGCCAGCGTCTTAAATCTTGATGCCGATACAACCCTCAGTGACGCGCCCATTGCGCAAACGTCGCAAGCTGATTTTGAAGCCGCAGTATCGAAGGCGCGTGAGTATATTCTTGCCGGTGATATTTTTCAGGTGGTCTTGAGTCAGCGCTTTTCCAAGCCGTTACACTGTGCCCCGTTTGATATTTACCGCGCCGTACGCCATATCAATCCATCTCCCTATCTGTTTTATCTGCACATCGGAGAAACCATTCTGGTCGGCTCATCACCTGAAATTCTAGTGCGCCGTGAAATGGACAAAGCAGTCGTTCGCCCCATTGCCGGCACGCGTCCACGCGGTAACACGATCGACACAGACAATGCCTTGGAGCACGAGCTTTTGGCGGATGAAAAAGAATTGGCCGAACATCTCATGCTGGTTGATTTAGGCCGCAATGATATGGGGCGCGTCTGCCGTTATGGTAGTGTTGAACTCACCGAATCGATGATGATCGAACGCTATTCGCATGTGATGCATATCGTATCCCAAGTGGAAGGTGAACTGGCTGAAAATGTCGATACCCTGGATTTACTTGCTGCGACATTCCCTGCTGGCACCGTCTCCGGCGCACCCAAAATTCGCGCCATGGAAATCATCCATGAACTGGAGCCGGTGGCGCGTGGCCCATATGCTGGCACGGTCGGTTATATCGGTTTTGGCGGCCAACGCATGGATACATGTATCGCCATTCGCACCGCAGTCATCCACAATGGCCAGGTACACATTCAAGCAGGTGCAGGCATTGTTGCAGACTCCGTACCTGAAAAGGAACACCAAGAATGCGTCAATAAGGCCACCGCCATGTTCCGCGCCGTAGCGCTGGCTGAAGCCCAGTCAGATAATAACCCAGGTGCCAAATCAATAGAAGGAAAAACATCATGATTCTGGTCATTGATAATTACGATTCATTTACCTTCAACCTGGTACAATATCTGGGAGAGCTCGGTGAAACACCGAGCGTATTCCGCAATGATAAAATCAGCCTTGATGAAATTTCAGATATGCAACCTGACAGCATTTTGATCTCTCCTGGCCCTCGCACACCGACCGAAGCGGGCATCTCCACACAGGTAATCCGCGCCTTTTCGGGACAGATCCCTATTCTGGGCGTTTGCTTAGGACATCAATCCATAGCAGCAGTGTTTGGTGGTCAGGTGATTCGCGCACCACGATTAATGCATGGCAAAACAAGTCTGATTCATCATGTCGGAACTGACCTGTTCGCCGATATGCCATCCCCATTCACCGCCACTCGCTATCATTCATTAATCGTACCCGAACCGTTACCTGATTGCCTTGTACGCACCGCCTGGACAGAAGAAGGAGAACTCATGGGCCTGCGCCATAGAGAACATCCAACCTTTGGTCTGCAATTTCACCCCGAGTCCATCCTGACCGAACATGGCCACCAGATGCTCAAAAACTTCCTGAAGATATCGCTATCATGATGCAAAAGCATTTACCACAGAGTTCCACAGAGTTCCACAGAGTAGAATCAAAAACACCACAGCAACAATCAACATATGCCTTTGACTTTACTCTGTGGAACTCTGTGTACTCTGTGGTGCAAAAAAAGGACATATGATGAGCACAAACGTAGTTCAGATAATCAAAGATATTCAGGCGGATAAAACGATCTCAGCTGAAGCTGCCGAAGCTGCATTTACAAGTATCATGAATGGCGAAGCTACAGCCGCTCAAATTGCTGCCATTCTCATAGGCCTCTCTATACGTGGTGAATCTGCTGAAATCGTAGCAGGAGCAGCCAAAGCCATGCGCGCAGCTTCAACCAAGATCACACCCAAAGCTACTGGTCTTATTGATACCTGTGGTACAGGTGGTGATGGTGCCAAAACATTCAATATATCTACGGCTGTCTCCATTGTCGTAGCAGCATGCGGGCTACCGGTCGCCAAACACGGTAATCGTGCGATGTCCTCAAAGTCCGGTGCAGCAGATGTATTGGAAGCACTTGGTGTTAATCTGGATATCACTCCGGAGCAAGTTGCTGATTGCATTGATCATACCGGCATCGGCTTTCTCTTTGCCCAGCATCTGCACCCTGCGATGCGCCATGCAGGCCCTGTTCGTCGTGAGCTGGGTATTCGCACTATTTTCAATCTACTCGGCCCCCTGACCAATCCTGCCAGCGCTGATTATCAGGTACTCGGTGTTTACAGCAAAGACAAACTTGAACTGGTAGCCAATGCCCTGCTTCAGCTTGGCAGTAAACGCGCTTTGATCGTACATGGTCGCGATGGTCTGGATGAAATCACCACCACGGACATCACCGATGCTATTTTGATTGAAGCAGGGCAATCCCCCATTCACTTTGAAATTGATCCTGCAGCATTTGGCATGCCTTACGCGACCCCTGAAGCCCTGGCAGGTGATGATCCAGCCACCAACGCAGATATCCTCAAACATATCTTTGCAG
>CAYZJL010000135.1:0-5437 GCA_964478615.1 uncultured Zetaproteobacteria bacterium | reverse complement strand
ATGAAGTCGGTATAGGTCGCACCAAACAATTCGGTCAGATTCTTTTCTTCATTTTTCCAGGTGGGGATGTAAATGATAAAAAATGAAATGCTGACGATAATAAATGCAATCAGACTGTCGCCGCTGATACAGAAGCCGGAAGCAATTAAAAAATGCCCCAGATAGAGGGGATGGCGCACCATGGCATAGGGGCCGGTGCAGGTGACTTGGGCTGATTTATGAATATGGCCGGAGGCCCAGATGCGTAAGGCTTCTCCGAGTACAACAACGGCAAAGCCGATCAGCCAGCTGTTTAGGGTGGGCTTGGCAAAGATGATAATGGCCAGTGCCATGAGGATGCTGGCTGGAATGCGGGCACGGAGGAATAGCGAGTAAAGGCTTTTTTCAGAGCTCATGTAATATCCTTATAATGGATTCGGGGGTGATTGCATCCATGCAAACAAATTGATTGCAGCTGCGTTTGAAACAGGGGCCGCAGGCTGAATTCGATTCGATATGCCAATGGTTCACTCCTGTTGTTGAGTTGGGCGAGTTTGCATTGCACTGCTCGCCTGCTTCAATCGTCATCGGGGCTGAATTCCATGATGCGGACGGGCCCCAGAATGTGATTGTGGGTCGATTCAGTGCTGCGGCCAGATGCAATAGACCTGTATCTGCACCGACTATGCCACGAGCAGTTTGAATCAACGCCACCAATGCTGACATATTCAAACGTTCGGGCAAGGCGTAGGCATTACTCCGGGCAGCTAAACTCTTCGCTTGTGCATGTTCTGCCGCATTGCCCCAGCTGAATACCGGGGTGATGTGTGCGGTGATTAAAGCCTCGGCGATCGTCAGCCATGTGGTTTCGGGTAGTTGCTTGGTTTGCCAACCGCCTGCGGCATGCAGGATAATATAGGTGTTGGGCTTGAGTTTTAAGCGTTGCAGGAGGCCATGCTCCGGCTGGCAGCGACTGTTTTCGATGTCGATTTGAGGAGGGGCGTAGGCCATGGCTTGATCGGGTTGATTGAGTGACGCGGCAAAGGGCGCTGATGCAATACGGCGATATTGTTGTACGACATGTTTATCTTGTGCATGAAATACAATATTTCGAGTTAGGATACGGCTGGCCTGTTCACGTAAAAAGTCGGTGTCAAAAGCAAACACCGGTGAGCCACAAGCCCGCGCCAGTACGGCGGATTTGATCAGACCTTGCAGATCAATAATCGCATCAAAGCCAATGGCACGCAGGCGGCGAATAGCCTGCCATGCCGAGCGTACAGGCTGATCTCCCTTCATGGCGACCTGATGCACGGTGACCGAGGCTGGGAAAATATCGCTGACAAACGCATAACGCTGATCTACCAGCCAATGTACCTCATTGACGGCCGGGTGATGCAGCAAATCATCAAGAGCGGGTAAGGCATGGATAATATCCCCGAAAGCCGATAATTTAACGATCAGTATTTTCACGATTGATCTAGCCTTGATTTCAGCTCTGATTCCGGTTTTCGTTCTAAATCTAAATCTAAATCTAAATCCAAGCCCAAATCTAATTCCAACATCATCTGGCAGGCATCCAATATCATCTGCGGGCTGATGTTTCTCATGCAAGGGTGGCCAGCCACATTGCACTCCCGTTGCAAACACGGGCTGCATGCTGCCGGTTGATAGAGGATTTCGACATGGTTCCCACTCGGGGATGTGCGTGCCGGATCAGTAGCCCCGAACGGTGTGACTGTGGGGATACCCAAGCCTGCTGCGACATGCATCAGACCGGAATCATTGCATAACATCAGGCGGCAGCTGGCGATCACAGTCAATACCTCAGCCATGCTGGTGGCACCAGCGGCATTCCAGTGTGGGCTGCTGATATGATTCAGGATCTGTTGCCCAACGTCATAATCCTCAGCCATGCCCAGAATCAAGGGTTGCCAGCCATCGGCAGCCAATTGATGCACCACCTGCTGGTAGGCTTCTGGAGGGTAACATTTGGCTGCACCGAATTGTGCACCGGGTGCAATGCACAGCACACGTTCTGGATTCAGGCCATGCTCTTGCATGATGCTTTGACCGGCAGTTTTAGCATGATCCGGAGCGCAAAGGCTTACCTCGGAGTGCTGTATTGGGATATCCATTTGGCGGGCAATATCGAGATGAAAACCACGGTGATGTTCATGCGCAATATCAATGCGATGAGGCAGAGCCTGACTGAGTAATAGACTACGCCATTGGCCGCGATAGCCGATAATCTTTTTTACACCATTTTTGCGACATGACCAGGCAGAGCGAAAGCTGTTGGGGAACAGATATGCAATATCGGCAGGGGGGATGTCCGTTTGATATTGTGCGCCTGATAGGTTGAGGTAAGGCAGCAGTTCACGCAGCCATGCTCTGCCACAGATGGTAATCGATGCGCTGCCCAGTAGGCTGTAATGCTCGGTAATAGCACGCAAGGCAGGTTGTGCCATGATGACATCACCAATCCAGTTGGGTGGCATCAATAGCAAGTGTGGATGCTGTTGTTTATGGCATTCGTTGTTGGCTGTCATGTTGTGCTGGATGATTGCGTTGCATGATCCCGGTGGGTGCAGATAAACAAATGACGTTGGCGTTTGAAAAAGGGTAGCCAGATCGCGTGTGCATCGCGTTTGCTGACATCGTTGATATCAAAATGACGCTTGATCGTGCGCTGGATGCCGGTCAGCGAATAATAATAGGGGCGTGTTTTGCTGCATAAAAAGGCAACGCTTTGCAGTGCCCAATAGTGCAAACGTGCTTCGATGGAGCTATGGGTTCGAATGGATAACACCAATGTGCCGTTTGGTTTCAGTAGGCGCTCGATTTCGTGCAGAATCAGTTCTGGATTCAGAGAATGGGAAACCATATTCAGGCAGAGGATCAGCTCATAACTTTCGTTTGGCTTGCTGATGTGCTCGGCCGTAGTGGCCATGTATTCGGCTTCTTCTGGTAATTCACCGGGGAACATGCGCCGGAAATCATCAATCAGGGGGTCAAGGTAGGTTTTATTCTCGATCGGTAGCAGGCGACTGATACACAATGGTCCGCCTCCGATTTCAAGCACTGCTCCGTGTTCAGGGTAGTCTTGGGCACAGCGCAGCAGTGTCTCTAAGGTGTTGTTTTCAATACGCTTGCGTTCAACAGATAAATCTTTTGTACGCCATTTTTTCAAAATAAGTTTGAGTGATGCCTGCCAGCGCAGACGGGAAACGGGTTTGTGTTTGTTCATTGTGAACCCTTGGCCTGCTTGTTTATATCCTGCTCATCCATGTCTTGTTCATCCAGATACAGCCAGCGACGGTGAATCCATAACCACAGTTCCGGACGTGCATGAATTGCTTCGGCATAGACATTGTGCAATGCAGCTGAGCAATCAATGGCATCCTGTTCGGTGTTGGCAAGCTGTTCAGACAGTTCAATACGCTTGAATTCGATACGGAAACGGAACTGGTGATCGATGCGCTGTACCAAGCCTGCGAACAAGGCGGCTTTGTTACGGCGTGCGTAAGCGGCGGGCAAGGTGGTTGAGCGAGCTAGATGGCCTAGAAATGGCACAGGGATGCCATTGGATAGATGTTGATCGATCATGATGGATGCACTTTTCCCTTGCTTGAGTGCTTTCGGAAGCCAGCGCATATTTTCACTGCGCTCATGCAGTTGATTGCCAAAGCGTTCACGGCATTGTTTGAGAAACTGATCGAGTGCCGGTTGGCGCACGGCGCGATACATTTGGGCGCTGGGGAATCCGGTCAGTGATACGGATAATGCACCGATTTCCCAATTGCTTAGATGGCAGGCGGTGAAGATGATGCCATAGCCTTCATGATGAGCCGCTTTAACGGCATCGAGGCCGACAAATTCGATGCGTGACTTCAAAAAGTCTGCCGAACGCAAAAAAACATGTGGCATTTCAAACGATGTGCGTCCCAGTTCGGCGAACGATTCACGGCTGATGTGTTGTTTCCAATCTTGGCTTTGTTGCGGGTAAACGCGTGATAAATTGCGCATGGCAATATCGCGGTGGCGGGTATCAAAATAGTAGGCGATACGCCCTAATCCTGCCCCCATTGCGCCAGCTAAACGCACGGGCAACAAGCGAATCAGGTAGAATAGGATTTTAACGAGGATTGCCATAAGGCAGGCTTGTTAGGCGCTTAGGCTTTTGGCCTCGTCAATTAACATCACCGGGATATCGTCCCTGATGGGGTATTCAAGCAGGCAGGCCGGGCAGATTAGGCCGTTTTTATCGTTGTTATAGTGCACATTACCCTTGCATTTGGGGCAGGCTAATATTTCCATCAGGGCTTTATCCAGCATTGTTATCTCCAGTGCGGTAGTTCTCGTGTCCAAGAGCCAAGGCTAGTCGTATGGCTTGCAGGGCTCAAACAATAATGCAGCCCGCGATGGGCTGCATTATTGTTTGGCGTTGCTTTTCGTTTAGTTTATAGCGAATGGATCGTTAATCGTCATCCAGCATGCCGAACAGGGCAAGCACATGTTGGAAGAGTAGAAATACATCCAAATATAGGGTGAGAGCAGCGGATATATATTCATCATTCGGGTAATCACGCAGGATGTTGGAGGTGTCATACAAGATGAACGCGGAGAATAGCAGCACACCTACGCCGGATAAGGTGAGTGCGAGCATAGGCGATTCAAAGAAGAAGTAATTGGACAAGCCCAATACAATCATGGCAATCAGACCGGTCCAGACAAAGCCTTTGAGGAAGGAGAAATCACGGCGTGAAATAAACGTGTAAGCGGTGAGTGAAACAAATGCGACGGCCGTTGTCATGAATGCTTGGGTGACCAGTGTGCCGGATTTGGCAGCGACCATGCCAATCAATGGTGAGATGGCCATGCCGGTGATCGCACCAAAGGCAAGCAGTGCGATAAAGTTAATGCCGGCCATGTGGCGTACGCTTTGAACCAAAAAGATGCCGCCGATCATGACAAACAACATCATAAACGGGTGCTCCTGAGGGAAGGCAAGGCCTATCGACATGTATGCGCCGATGCTGCCTGCTGCGATGCACAGGGCGAGCATGCCATAGGTTTTTCCCAAAAATCCGATGCGGTCATCGGCGACCTGAGTGGTAGTCATTGTTGCTGGGTTTATCATTGTTGCCTCCAGTGTGTGAATAAGAACGATGGGATTAAATGTACGACTGTGCTGAAACAGGTCAAGCTATCTTATTTTGTGGGAATTCATGTTGTGTGTATTGTTGGGTGATTATGGTAGGTGTTTATCGTGGCTGATGATTTCAGCCTCAATAATATCATCGTGCCCTGATCGGGTTGGCTGTTTTGCCTGTGGCTGGTTGACCTTTTGAAAGGGGATGCGGTTAATGAGAAAGCGGCGAAACGGTGGGAACAATAATAGAAAACCCAAGCTATCGGTGATAAATACGGGCGTGAATAATAAGATGCCAGCCAA
>CAYZJL010000134.1:0-5439 GCA_964478615.1 uncultured Zetaproteobacteria bacterium | reverse complement strand
ATGCTGAAGTCATAAGGTATACTTCGATTCATGAGCTTTTTAATATTGCCAGGGAAGATGGTCTTGCTGGCTGGTTCATGACATCACAAACGTTGCTGGCAGCGCTGGTCTTATGGTTTATCTATTTTTTGAGCCGCCATCTTGATGGCATCACTGCCTTTTATCGCAGGGGTTGGATGATTCTTGCTCTATTCTTTACCTATATGTCAGCCGATGATGGGGCCATTATTCATGAACGTATAGGTACGATGTTTGAAGATATGATAGGGGAAAGTGATCCTATCGAGAAAGCCGGCATTTTCTCCCAATGGTTGGATCTGTTTCCCAGTTATGAGTGGCAGTTTCTGCTGCCTTTCTTTGTCCTGGTTGGACTGTATATGCTCTATTTTTTGTGGAAGGTGCTTGGTGTATCGCGATCCCTGGTGATGGTGCTGTTTGCTTTTTCTTGTCTTGCCATAGCTGTTTTGCTCGATTTTATTGAGGGTATGGAAGATGGGCATGCCTTAAACGTCTACACTTGGCTTAAGCAGGCGTATATGCTTGAAGATTATACGGTTGATCATTTTGCCAGGTCTCTGGAAGAGTTTTTGGAGATGCTTGGCATCAGTCTGTTCCTTGTTCTGTTTGTTGCGCAGATCAAACGTATGCTACCAACTGACTTTACCATTCGTCTTCAATCATCGCATGCGTTATCTAAAGAATCAGTTACGGAAAATTGAAGAGTGCTCATCGCTATACGTAATCTTTAACCTAGGTTTAAGCCTTTAATACGGCAATGCCTGTTCTCAAACGCTGGATTGTTTCATCCTTGCCCAACAGGTCAAGAGTCAGGTCAATCGGAGGAGAGACGGGGACACCGGCAACCAGTATACGGATTGGTTGGGCGAGTTTACCCATGCCCATGTCTGCTTTTTCACAAATTTCACCAATCAATGCGTGCGCAGCTTCACCTGAGAAATCATCCATAGTCTCAATTGTTGTGATAAATGTTTCCAGCAGAGGCCAGGTAGCATCTTTGAAATTCTTTTTAACGGCCTTTTCCTGGTATGCTGTTGGAGCCTGATAGAAGAAACGGGCACCTTCGGCCAAGTCGAGCAAGTTCTTTGAGCGCTCTTGCAGGGATGCGATAACCGGCTCAAGGTCAGGGCCGTTGGAAATATCGCTGTTTAGCAATTGGGCAACAGCCTTAACAAGGTCTGCTGGTTTGGCATCACGCAAGTAGTGACCATTAAGCCAATCGAGTTTCTGTTGATCGAAACGGGCCGCAGCTTTTCCGACCTGGGTGAGGTCAAAAAGTTCAACCAACTGCTGGCGTGAGAAGAGTTCCTCATCGCCATGTGACCAGCCCAGGCGAGCTAGATAGTTATTTACAGCATCAGCCAGATAACCCTGTTCACGGTATTCGGTGATCGCTACAGAACCATGGCGTTTGGACATTTTAGCACCATCCGGGCCATGAATGAGCGGGATATGGGCGAACTGTGGTATGGTGAGTTTAAGTGCTTGATATAGTTGAATTTGGCGAGGTGTGTTGTTGAGATGATCAGAGCCGCGTACAACATGCGAGATGCCCATATCGGCGTCATCAACCACAACGGCCAGATTGTAGGTTGGTGTACCATCGCTACGTAGCAGGATCAGATCATCCAGTTCTGCATTGGGAAAGCTCACATGACCGAGCACAAGATCATTGACCACGGTTTCACCTTCATCGGGAGAGCGAAAACGGATCACGTAGGGCTGATCTTCCAGTTGATCGTGGCGGTGACGACAACGGCCATCATACATCGGCTTTTTACCGGCACTGCGCTGATTTTCACGCATCTCATCAAGCTCGCCCTTGCTGCAATAGCAGCGGTAGGCATCGCCCTGTTTGATGAGCTGATTCACCGCTTCAATATGTTGATCCTGACGCGCGGCCTGGAAAACAGGTTCACCATCCCAATCCAGCCCTAACCATGACAGACCATCTAAAATCACTTCGGTGGCTTCATCGGTTGAGCGCTCACGATCCGTATCTTCAATGCGTAAGACAAATTCACCACCGTGATGGCGGGCATATAACCATGCAAACAGGGCAGTACGGGCACCACCAATATGCAACATGCCGGTAGGTGAGGGTGCGAAACGGGTGCGAACAGTCATGAGTTCTCCAGAAAAAAGTGTTAAATAATAAAAACGAGCCGCAAGGTACTCTGAATAGTTGATGATTTCACTATCGTTTTGTATGAAATAGGGGCAATATAAGACCAATAGGGTGGATTTAAGGAGGAAGCATGCTTTTGAGTGAGCTCTCCGCAGTAGCACAGATGCAAGCTCGGATAAGCTGATGTTGATCCTGCAGAGCATTGGGGCTGCGGTTGAACGTCTGGCTCATGTCTTTGGCTTATACCCGTTAATGCTGGCCAAAGTGTTGGCGCGACTGCGTAAACCACCATGGTTTTTTGCGTTGATGATGCGCCAATGTGAAAAAGTCGGCGTGCAGTCGTTACCTGTGGCTCTGTTGACGGCTCTGTTTACGGGGATGGTGATGGCATTGCAATCCTGGGTCGCATTCCATCGTTTTGGGGCAGAGAGCATGATTGCGACAGTGGTCTCCTTATCCATTCTGCGTGAACTGGGGCCTGTGTTGGTCGGTTTGATGGTAGCAGGCCGCGTCGGGGCATCCTTTGCTGCCGAGATTGGTACGATGCGCGTATCCGAGCAAATTGATGCGCTGTGGACTCTATCGACCGATCCGGTGCGTTATCTGATTATGCCACGCCTGTTTGCTGCGACTCTGATGATGCCGCTATTGGTGGTGTTGGCTGATGCGGTTGGTATGAGTGGTGGTTATCTCATCAGTGTGTATGTATTGGATCAGAACCCGCATACCTATATGCAGAATTCTTATGCGTATCTTCAATTGATCGATTTTTATTCTGGCTTGCTCAAGGCGGCAGTGTTTGGCTTTATTATCGGGCTGGTCAGTTGTGCCGAGGGATATTATTGCGCCGGTGGTGCGGCAGGCGTTGGGCAGGCGACCACGCGCGCTGTAGTGATCAGTGCGATGAGTATTCTGATCGCGGATTACATTTTGACAGCCTGGATATTCCAATGACTGCTCCAAAAATAAGCCTGCGCAATGTGCATAAATCGTTTGATGGGCGTAAAGTGCTGGATGATATCTGCATGGATATCATGCCCGGGGAATCGCATGTTGTAATAGGACTATCAGGGGCAGGAAAGAGTGTGTTGATCAAATGCATTCTTGGTCTGTTAAGGCCTGATTCAGGCACGATCCTGATCAATGGTGAAGCGTGGTTTGATATGTCGATTGAAGAGCGTCTAAGACGCATGCCCTGCATCGGTGTACTGTTTCAGGGAGCGGCACTGTTTGATTCGATGTCTGTGTGGGAAAATGTTGCATTTGTGTTGTTGCAACACTCCATGCCACGTGCAGAAGCACGCAAACAGGCCGAGCAGATGCTGGAGATGGTGGGCTTGCCGGGCATCGGAGACAAGATGCCGGCAGAGCTATCTGGAGGCATGAAAAAACGCGTGGGGCTGGCGCGGGCGATCTGCCATAAACCTGAAATTATCTTTTATGATGAACCATTGGCAGGGCTTGATCCGGTCATGTCTGATGTCATCACGATTTTGTTGAAACGACTGCATGAGAGCATGAATGTCACATCGCTGACCATCGCCCACAATATGAAACTGGTTCAGAAATTCAGCGATCAGGTCAGCATGCTGTATGAGGGAAAGATGTATGCACAGATGTCCCAGCAGGAATTTCAAGATACCAAAGACCCATTGTTAAGACAGTTTATCGAGGGCAGGGCAGACGGGCCTATCCGTTTTGGTCAAGAAGATATCGTGGTTGAGCATTCAGAAGCTGAAAAAACCGAGATAGAGAATGTGATTGCGGGCGATAACGGGGAGGCAGTATGAATGCACAAACACGATTGGGGGCATTTGTATTGATTGCTTTGATTACGCTTGCTCTGTTCAGTAGTAAAATCGGAGGCTTTCAATGGGGTGATCAGGAGGGTACAAGGATTAATGCTATTTTCAGTGATGCATCGGGTATTGCT
The DNA here is from genome assembly GCA_964478615.1 of uncultured Zetaproteobacteria bacterium. Classification (GTDB taxonomy): domain Bacteria; phylum Pseudomonadota; class Zetaproteobacteria; order Mariprofundales; family Mariprofundaceae; genus Mariprofundus. Next base: position 1,360 of record CAYZJL010000134.1, on the reverse strand, counting down.
GTGCAAACGCCGGTATTTATGGCCGGTGTGCAAGTGGGAGCGGTAGCGTCGATCACGCTTGAGGATAATCAGGCCCTGGTGAGTCTGTTAATTCAGCCCGCTATTCAACTGCCAGCCTCTACCCGGGCCCATATTGGCGGTGGTGGATTGGTGGGTGAGAAATATATTGCTCTGCGTGCCAGAGCCGGAGATAAAACGCCATTGGCAGGCCCTAATATTCCTGTCTCTTCCGGTGGTGATTTGCGGGATATGATTAGCAGGGCATCGAGTCTGACCGAAGATGCCAATGAGTTTTTTAATAAAGCGGAAAAAATCACTGATAGTATCAATGCGATGCTGGATGAAAATCGCCCTGATATTCAGGCTGCAACACATGGACTAGCCCAACTGGTAGAGGAAAATCGTCCGGATATTCGCTCTGCAACGCATAATTTGGCCGGGGCTGTGAAAGAGAATCGCCAACAGATGCAAAGGCTGATGAAAACGTTGCCAAAAACAGCCAAAGCAGGAGAAGAATTTTTCAAACAGGGCACCGTTGCTATGCAAGATTTGCATGTGCTGATGATGGATAATCGTGAGAACCTGTACCGAACCCTGTATGCGCTGCGTTTGGCATCAGAGAATCTTGAAGCCTTTAGTGATAATATTCGCAGGAATCCGTGGAAGTTGATGAAGAAAAAACCTGAGATTAAAGCTGATCATCGGGACAGACAGCGCCGTATGGAAGAGATGCTGATGACGACGGGTCGCATGGGGCTGGAGACGGAGGATTAGATGTCTTATTTGAGGACTAAGGGATTGCTCTGTGTTTTGTTCTCTGTTGCATGCATGTATGTTTCTCCTGCTTTGGCGGACTCACCGTTTGAATCATCCTTGCGCTTGATTGCAAACGGTCAGATCACTGAAGCGAGAAGGGCGTTGAAATCAGAATTGCGCATGCGTCCAAACCATCTTGAAGCACGATACAATCTGGCACTGTTATTAGAGAGTATTGATCATCATGATGATGCCTTGGCTCTATACAGAGAGAATTTATCGATAGGCTGGCATCTGCCAAGTGTGGTGAATCTGGTAGCGCTGCTCCACATGCAGGGCAATACGGATATGGCACGTAGCTGGCTTCAGAAGGCGACTAAAAAAATTAGTGATGAAGCGGCTCCGTGGTACCTGTTGGCAGCGATGGCCGAAAAAGCAGGTGATAATTCGACTGCCCGTTCGCATTATTATAAAGCTACCAGGGTTGATGCACTCAATGGTTTTGCGTGGTTGTATCTGGCGGAATTTAAATTTCGTCATCACAGTGGTGACCATGGTTTGAAAGATGCGGCAAAGGCGATGCGTTTGTTATCGGGCTGTGCGC
>CAYZJL010000133.1:0-5492 GCA_964478615.1 uncultured Zetaproteobacteria bacterium | reverse complement strand
TCATTACGAGTGAGATGCTCTACCAACTGAGCTACATCGGCTTGCGATTAAGCAGTACAAATGATCGTATCAGCCCTCTTATGCAGATAACGGGTCATGCCTGCGGCAGTAATGATACACCATACAGCAAACAACGCGCCAGGCAACGCGGTTTCCGGTTGAAAGTGTTTCAGTGCCAGCGCTACACCGAGGCCAGCATTCTGCATACCGATCTCAATCGCCAGTGTGATTTTGTAGGTAAAATCAAACCGAAACAACGTAGCCGCCAGCCAGCCCAGGCCATAACCTAGTCCATTGAGCAGAATCACAAGACCTATAACCAGAGCAGGAGTATCTGCAATGCGATCATGATTGGCGGCAACGGCATAGGAACAGATAATAATAATGGCTATGGCGGCAATGCCTGGGGCAATATGCTCAGCTTGCTCAATATGTTTGCCGAGGCGGGTTCGCAGCAACATCCCCAGTATCAAAGGCAAGACCACCGTCAGCAAAATGGTCTGCATCATCGGCCAGAATGGAATATCCATATACGCACTGCCAAAAAATTCAACCAATGTAGGCGTGAGTAGCGGAGACAGCGTAGTCGCCACCATAGTCATGGCAATAGAGAACGCCACAGCCCCTCCGGCCAAATAAGTAATGACATTACTGGCCATCGCTCCCGGTGCACAGCCTACAATAATAAAACCCAGAGCAATTTCTGGTGCTACACCTTGCCATACCGAGATAGAAGCCGCTGCAAAACCCAGCAGAGGCATGATCGAAAACTGACACAACACACCCAGAGCGATGGTTGATGGACGGGATAGTGCAGAGCGTGCTTCAGCAGGGTGTAGCACCACGCCGAGCGCAAACATGGTGGCCGCAAAGAACCAGAGGAAATAGTTTTTAAATATCAGAAATGCTGGCGGATAGACAAATGCAGCCACAGCACAGAGCAGTGTTAACACTGCCATATTGCGGGATAAAAACTGCCAGAATATCATGGCTTAACCCTGCTACAGAAGATCGATTAACTGATTACGAATAGCGATGGTCGCAGCAGACTTATTCAGGGTATAAAAGTGCAGACCGGGCGTATCTGCTTCAAGCAGTTCTCTGCACTGTTTGGCGGCCAGTTCAATACCCAGCTTCTGTACTGCTTCCAAATCGTCTTTAATCGGCTCCATCTGCTCTCGCATCCAGTCAGGCACCGATGCACCACACATAGCGGAGAAACGTACAATCTGATCAAAATTACCCACTGGCATAATGCCCGGAATAATTGGAATGGTGATGCCCGCCTTTTCAGTCGCATCACGGAAGCGGAAAAAGGTTTCATTATCGAAAAAGTATTGGGTAACCGCGCAATCTGCACCACTGTCCTGCTTCATTTTCAGATAACGAATATCATCAGCCACGCCACCTTTCGATTCAGGGTGCCCTTCCGGATAGGTAGCACAGGCAATCGAGAAATCACCCTGAGAACGCAAAAATGCGATCAGATCCGTAGCGTAGGAGAAACCACCAACCGCTGCTTCAAACCTATCCATGCCTTCGGGTGCATCGCCGCGCAGGGCCAGAATATTTTGGATGCCCGCTGTACGATACTCTGCCAGCAGTTCACCAAGTTGCTCTTTGCTCGCACCCACACAGGTTAAGTGCGCTACAGGCGATAGGCCTGTCTCATCTTTTATGCGGGTAACAATACCTTTGGTGCGGCCTTGCGTAGTGCCACCGGCACCGTAGGTGACAGAGATATAGGCTGGATCAATAGCTTTTAATTCATCCAGACAGTTCCATAAATTTTCTTCTCCCTTGTCTGTCTTGGGTGGAAAGAACTCACAGGAGATGAGCGGTTTGTCGGCATTGGAGAGAATGTCAGACAGCTTCATGATTATAACCTCGGTACAGTTACGCCAGTCTGGCCCTGATATTTACCGGCTTTATCTTTATACGATGTTTCACACACTTCATCAGATTCAAAGAACAAAAACTGAGCCACACCTTCACCAGCATAAATTTTGGCGGGAAGCGGTGTGGTATTGGAGAATTCCAGCGTAACATGCCCTTCCCACTCAGGTTCAAGCGGCGTGACATTTACAATAATACCACAGCGCGCATAGGTCGATTTACCCAGGCAGATGGTCAACACAGAACGCGGAATACGCATATATTCAACCGTTCGTGCCAGCGCAAATGAGTTGGGCGGAATAATGCAGACATCAGACTGAATATCGACAAAGGAAGTGGGACAAAAATCTTTCGGATCTACAATGGCTGAATTGATATTAGTGAACACCTTGAACTCATCGGAACAGCGTACGTCATAACCGTAAGAGGAGAGGCCGTAAGAGACAATACCTGTGCCATCTTCCCTCTTTTTAACCTGGCCATCCACAAAGGGCTCAATCATGCCCCGCTCCTGCGCCATGTTGCGAATCCACTTATCCGATTTGATGGACATTTTTGCCTCCATGTAACTATGAATGCGCAGGATAACTGCGAACTATTCAAAAGCAATTGACTCAAATATACATTACCGCTTTTTATATAGCACAATTCCAGGCATTTACCAACAATTTGAAAGGAAGTTGTAATATATTCGCGTCATAAGCGCAATATCGCTACAATCCCCCCCTTTGATGGAAATTAGCAGGAGTTTATGATGGCAAAAACGTTATTTGAGAAAGTATGGGATCAGCATGTCGTGTCTAAAAACGATGATGGTTCCATGCTGCTTTATATCGATCGCCAACTGGTGCATGAAGTGACCAGCCCGCAAGCTTTTGAAGGGTTGCGCATGGCCAAGCGCGCCCCGTGGCGCGTCAATGCATCCGTCGCGACACCTGATCATAATGTACCAACGACCAATCGTGAGCAAGGCATTACTGACCCAGTATCACGTACGCAGGTTGAAGCATTGGATGCCAACTGTGAAGAGTTCGGCATCACTGAATTTGGTCTCGGTGATATTCGTCAGGGCGTTGTACATGTCATGGGCCCCGAACAGGGCTTAGTTCTGCCGGGCATGACCGTGGTCTGTGGAGATTCACACACTTCCACACATGGTGCGTTTGGAGCTATCGCCATGGGCATCGGCACCTCCGAAGTGGAACATGTATTGGCCACCCAATGTTTGATTCAGAAACAGCCCAAAACCATGCGTATTCGTGTGGAAGGTGATCTGCCTACAGGCATCACTGGTAAAGATGTTGCGCTCTATATCATTGGTAAAATCGGTACTGCTGGTGGCACAGGTTACGCCGTAGAATTTGCTGGCAGCGCTATTCGTAATCTGTCCATGGAAGCACGCATGAGCCTGTGCAATATGACCATCGAAGCCGGCGCACGCTGTGGCATGGTTGCTGTTGATGATCGCACCATTGCATATGTGAAGGGGCGCCCTTACGCACCCAAAGCTGATCTGTGGGACAGGGCTGTAGCTGCATGGACTGAATTGCACTCCGATGCTGATGCGGAGTTTGATCAAGAACTGTTATTCCAGGCTGAAGATATTGCACCGCAGGTAAGCTGGGGCACCAGCCCTGAAATGGTTTTACCGATTACCGCATCTATACCTGACCCTGAAGATGCACGCGATGATGTGCAGAAAGAGGGCTGGAGCCGCGCTCTTGCCTATATGGGAATTGAAGCAGGTACACCGCTACAGGATATTACCATTGATAAAGCTTTCATCGGCTCCTGTACCAATGGTCGCATTGAAGATTTTCGCGAAGCCGCTGCCATTGTGGCAGGCAAAACGGTAGCTGCAAATGTAAAACTGGCCATGGCCGTACCGGGTTCAGGGCTAGTCAAACAACAGGCTGAAGCCGAAGGACTGGATGAGATATTCCGTCAGGCAGGTTTTGAATGGCGCGATCCGGGCTGTTCAATGTGCCTGGCTATGAATGCCGATCGATTGGAGCCGGGAGAGCGTTGCGCCTCCACCTCCAACCGTAATTTTGAAGGCCGTCAGGGCTTGGGTGGGCGCACCCATCTGGTCAGCCCTGCCATGGCTGCTGCGGCCGCAATTGCAGGCCATTTTGTCGATATCAGAGATTGGGCTTAGGAGTTTAGTATGCAGGCATTTACAACATTAAACGGGTTGGTTGCGCCCATGGATCGCGCCAATGTCGATACCGATGCGATCATTCCGAAACAGTTTCTCAAATCCATTAAACGTACCGGTTACGGTCCGTTTCTGTTTGATGAATGGCGTTATGAAGATCACGGCGAACCGGAGATGGATTGCACCCATCGTCCAGTGCGTGCCGATTTTGTACTCAATCAGGCGCGCTACCAGGGTGCTCAAATATTAATCGCGCGCGAAAACTTCGGCTGTGGATCGTCCCGCGAACACGCACCGTGGGCTATTATCGATTATGGTTTTAGCTGTGTGATTGCTCCGAGTTTTGCCGATATTTTTTACAATAACTGCTTTAAAAACGGTATTCTGCCGATTGTTCTGGATGACCAGCAAATGGACACCCTGTTTGATGCATGTGCTGCAACAGAAGGTTTCTCACTGAACATCGATCTACAGGCTCAAAGCGTAAGCTTATCATCCGGCCAAATCCTATCGTTTGATGTTGATGATTTTCGTAAGCATTGCCTGTTGAATGGACTTGATGATATCGGTTTGACTTTACAAAATGCCGATGCCATTCGTAACTACGAGCAGAAGCGTATCATTAACGCCCCCTGGTTATTTTAAGATACTGGTCGTTGTCCAGAACATTAGATGAGCAATGGCCTTTAAAAAACGTCGCCGATAACACCAATACCTGCGCGTTTAGCTTGAAACCCGGAACACACCTGTGCCTGAAACCATATCCTGCAGAGCAGCTCTCTCTTTGCTCAACATCATCACCACCAGACTCACCGCAGGTATGGTAGCAGCGAGGAAAAAGAGGAAATGATCGGTATCTTTTGTGGCGATATACCAGAGTGTCATGCCCAGAGTCAGCCAAGTAAGCATCAATACGGTAAAGCGTACCGATGCTGCCATCCACGATAGTGGCATACCTGTCTCATTGGTAGCGACCATCAACTTCCATGGCCGCATGCCTGTTGTAGCGCCGCCTTTAACCCAGAAACCTACAAAATAGGCATAGCAAACCGTTAGAAACAACAGATACTGCAACCATTTTGGTGGTGTTGCCCCCAGCACTTCAATACTGACTGTAATAGGAATGCCAACCAGAAGCATGGAGATACCGAGCAAAATAATACCATCATAGCAGCTGGCCAACAGGCGAATGCCGATACCTGCATTGGTTCCCCGAAGACGTTGATTTGACTGATCAGACATCACAAATAGTTCGTTGTTTATTCAAGAAGCGAAACCTTATTCAAAGAAAGATCGGGTAGGCGGCACGCGTGCCGCAGCATTGCGTTCTTCACGTTCCCGCTGCTCTCTTGCTTCCCGCTCTTTTTTGATCTCTTCCTGGCCCATTTTGAAGCAGTAGACGTTATTGGCCCTCAGCTGCTCAAGTTCAACCATATCC
>CAYZJL010000132.1:0-5582 GCA_964478615.1 uncultured Zetaproteobacteria bacterium | reverse complement strand
CACCGTGTCCATGGACTGAGCGGAAGGACCAATGATTCGTGTGCGATTGTCTTTGCCCTCTTCAAAGGCGCGAACGCGTGCGGTGAGTTCGATGCCATCGAGGCCGGGCATGCGGATGTCGGTGAGTAACAGGTCATATTGGCCTGCTTGTATTTTTTCCCAGGCTTGCATGCCATTGTTGGCCGTTTCAACCTGCATACCTGCCTGACTGAGACTATCGCAGGCAATCATGCGACTAATTTCATCGTCTTCGGCCAATAAGACATGCAAACGCTGGGTGGGCTTTGATGCAGCCGGTGCAATCGAGAGGCTCGATTGCAGCATGATATCCTGCATCTCAATATGCTCGGAGAGCGATGCTTCACCGATGCCTTGTACGGGTAGAATCAGGGTGAACGTGCTACCCTTGCCAAGCTTGCTTTGCAGGGTGATCTGTCCATCCATACTGGCTGCCAGACGTTGGGCGATGGTGCAACCTAAGCCTGTGCCCTGACGGCTGGCATCATCTGAAAGTTGTTGGAAGGGTTCAAACAATCGTATTTGATCACGTTCAGCAATGCCTGGACCGCTATCTTCTACTGCAATGGATAATTGGCCTTTATCATAGCTGGCCTGAATATGGACAAAACCTTTCGCGGTAAATTTCAAAGCATTGCCAATCAGGTTCAACAGGATTTGACGCAAATGGCTTTGATCGGTGCGGATGCGGAGGGGGGCATGGTGATAGCTGATGTGAACGCGAAGGCCTTTTCCTTCTGCCGGTGCTATGAATGGAATGATAATATCGTGCAATGCTTCTGGAAAATCGAATGTTTGTGGCGCGAATTCCAACTTGCCGGATTCAATTTTGGACAGGTCGAGAATATCATCAATCAGGGATTGTAGTGTGCGTGCAGAATGCATGGCTAGATCAAGGTGTTTGCGATGTTCTGGTTTCAGGTAGTCGGCTTCGTTGGCCAACATGCTTTGCAGGCCAATCATGCCATGCAAGGGGGTGCGCAACTCATGGCTCATGGTTTCCAGGAACTGACTTTTAGCCTGGCTGGCGGCATCGGATTGTTTTCGCTGGCTGATATCTGTGGCATACACCACATGATATGCCTTGCCTTCAAAGGTAACCGAGTTGCTGTTGACTTCGACTGGAATAAGTTTCCCTAACTTGGTTTTGTGGACGGATTCAATTGCACGAATCTGTTGCTGTTCTCCTGCCTGCCATAGATCTGTCCAGCGTTTCGAGGTGATGGTGGGGTTGATGTCAAAGGCAGTCATGGCGCTAAACTCTTCTTCTGTATAGCCCATACGTTGGCAGGCAGTCGCATTCACCTTGATGATTTTGGCATCTTGATCCAGCCAGTAGATTGCATCGGAGCTGTGGTCCACCGAATACTGAGTCAAACGCTGCGCCTGCTCGACACGCTGGCGTTCCAGTTCAGCCGCACAACGATTGGCAAAGATTTGCAGGGTTTGCTCGATACGTTGAGGGTTATTCATAGCCCGCTTACCCAGAGCTCCCAAATGCCCGATGACATGACCGTTGACGTTGAACATCGGCACACCCACATAGCTTTGCGCTCCTACTTCTTGCAGCCATGTATCATCCGGGAATAAGGTCTGTAGCTGATCGGGGTAGGAGCATGTTTCTCCCTTGGCCACTTGCCGGCATGGTGTTCCTTGCAGCGGCCAGGTGAGATTATCCACGAGGTTGTCGTCAACCCATAGTGCCAGAGAGCGCACCTTGGAAGCATCATCCGAAGGTGATTCGGCGACAAAGGCTATATCCACATGTTTATCGGTGGCAATTTGTTGCGTTAGGGATTGAAAGAAATCAGAGCCCAATTCGCGGCCATTGAACTGGGCGATTTGTTGCAGATGCAATTCAATTTGCTGTTGTTCACGATTCAATTGTTGATTGTGATGTGTGAGTTGTTGCGTGAGCGACATATTATGCGAGGAGATTGTCTGCCTGTCGTGTAGTAAACGGTGACTTTTGTTGGCGATACGGCAGATCCCCGCTAGAAATACAACAACAAGCAGACTTGCCGCAAACGCTTTTTTATCATCTTGCAGCAGCAGAAAAATAGCCATGGGAAGCAGGGCTGGAAAAACAAACGATTTGAATACAGGCATCGAAGCGGCCGTTGAATACGATGCGCCAGATGCATAGCCGACTAGAACAGCAAGCCAAAACATCCAATAGAACAGATCGGAGTATACTGCTCCCAGCCCCCAAAACAGGCCGCTAAGTAAGGAGGAAGCGATAATGATGGTTGTGATCGTTGGATAATATTCTGCTTCGTTGAGATGTTTTTCTGCCCAAATATGGACAGATATACGAACCGCGCTAATAAGCAGACCTAGCGCTGCCCATGTGTAAACGATGGCTGGATCGGTAATATCCATCAATACCCAAGCAATAATCACAATGCCAATACATACGGCGGCGGAGGCCGTACGGATATTGCTGCACAAAAAGGCTATCTGCCATTGTGCCATGGCGCTGTTGCTTTTGCTATCGGTTCGCTCAACGTTCATGTATTCAACCGGCGCAATAAATGATCCGGATCAATCGGTTTGGCGATAAAATCATCCATGCCTTCGGCCAGACATTCTTGTGCAATAGCTTCGATCGCATGGGCTGATAATCCAATGATGCGGGTGCGGTGCTCTGCATGCACTTCGCGAGCCCGGACATGGCGGGTGAGCTCAATACCATCGATGCCGGGCATGCGAATATCGGTGAGCAAGAGATCATAATCATTGGCCTGAATCATCTCCCATGCCTGCAAGCCGTGTGCAGCAGTATCCACCTGCAAGCCTGCCTCCGTGAGGCTGTTGAGCGCAATCATGCGGCTGATTTCATCATCTTCGGCCAGCAAGACGTTCATGCTTTGAAGTTGTTCCATGGCTATCGGCTCGGAGCTTGTTTGCTGGGCATAGAGATCAATTGTATCGCTGCTGCGTTGATCATCGATACATACAACCGGCAATTCGATGCTGAAGGTGCTGCCTTGGCCAAGTGTGCTGTTGATACGGATGCTGCCATCCATGGCCGTGATAAGGCGCTGCGCGATGGTGGTGCCGAGGCCTGTGCCCTTGCGTTCGGCATCTTGGGACAACTGCACAAAGGGCTCAAACAAGGTTGCAAGCTTATCTTCGGCGATGCCCGGGCCGCTATCGGCAATGCAAATGCACAATTGTGGCGCATCAAAGCTGGCGGAAATATGCACATGACCTTGATCGGTGAATTTGATGGCATTGCCAATGATATTTAACAACACTTGTCGCAACTTGCCCTCATCGCTGTTGATAGTGGTTGGAATATCCACAAATCGGAGTGTGAGGTCGATGTCTTTATCTTTCGCGCGCATGATGAATGGCATGGCTGCATTGTGTAGCGCTGCTGGCAAGGCATAGGGCTGGTTGTGAAACTCCATTTTCTCCGACTCAATTTTGGACAGATCGAGAATATCATCAATCAAGGATTGCAGCACATGGGCGGAATGCAGCGCCAGATCCAGATGGCGACGGCAAGCAACAGGCATTGCTCTGGCATCCTTTTGCATCAAGCGGTGCAAGCCGATAATACCATGCACTGGTGTGCGTAATTCATGGCTCATTACAGCTAGAAAATTACTTTTGGCGTTGTTGGCTGCATTGGCCTGACGGATCGCTTGCTGTTGTGATGCTAAGCTAATTTTGAGGGCACGCTCCATATTGTAAATGGCGTTCATGAGTTGCTTGGTTTCGTGGCGATGCTCTTCGTTGCCCCTTGTGGGGTCGGCGTGATTCAAATCACCCTGGGCTATTTCATTGGCCATTCTGACAGCCTTGTTGAGTGGTCGGGTGATTGAGTGAGACAGGCGAATAGCGAGGAAGATACCGATGCATACAGCGATGAACATGACGATGAGGATAGAGCTGATACTATGATTATAGCGCATCTGAATCTGTTGTTGAAAGAAAGATTCTTTTTTGAAGGCATAAGCTTTGAGGTAATCCAGATCCGCGTTGAGCAAGGCTTCGCTGCTGTTCAGTTGGCTATCAATAGCCTGCTGCACAGCAGCATGTTTACGTTGTGCAATCAGGGGAACGAGAGTCTGGCAAGCGGTATGCCATTGTTGGAGATGCTGTTGGGTTTGCGTCACATAAGCCTTATCGCCGAGGAAGCGTTGTTGAACCAGTTGCAAGCCTTGTGAAATGTGCTGGTGGCTGCTGTTGAGTTGTTGTTGGTAGCCTTGTGTGATGTGCTTGAATATTTTATCTGCGGAAGGCTCATCCGCGAGTAAGGCGGCCGTCAGAATAAGCTGTTTACTGCGTTCGATTTGGTTTTGAATATCGAGGATCGTGGTGCTGACTGTGAATGGGTGATCATGAATCAAGGTGTTGAGCTGGCGCAGATGGAGGATGCTATAGGTGGAATAAGCGCCCAGAATGAGCATCAAGATAATGCCCAACAGAAAGTTGAGTTTGATATTGTGATTGATAGTGATATCGATTTCCCCTTATGCACACAGCCTCAATAGTAACCGACACACAGGAATGTGAATCACTTCAACGGCCAAATGATGGTGAATGTGCTGCCTTCGCCGAGCGTTGATGTGCAATGGATCTGACTACCGTAACGCTCAAGCAAGATTTGCGCCATACTTAGACCGATGCCAGAGCCCTTGCCAACACGATGCATGCCTCGATAAAAGGCTGTGAAAATTTTAGTTACTTCTTCGGCAATCATGCCGCAACCCTGATCTCGGATGTGGATATGCAGTTGATCATCACGCTGCTCAGTTGTGATCTGAATCTGCGCGGCTGTTTGACTTTGATAGCTGAGAACCGCGTTGCTAAGCAGGGCGGTGAAAATGATTTGCATGGCATCCGGGTCGGCCTGTAGAACGGGTAAAGGGGCGCTGTGGACGCTGATATGATCGGGTTTATCCAGTTGCATCACAACATCGTCAATCAGCGCATTGAGCTTGATCGGTACATCGTTTAAATCATCGCAATGGCAATGGTAGAGCTGGTTCAAGGCTGTATTCATATCGCGCATTTGCTGACTGGAGGTATGCATCATGGCGATAGTTTTCGGAATCGCTTGCTGCATTAAATGCTCGATATTGGCCTGATGGCCGCTAGCGATGGCTTCACTAAGTTGATCGGATTGCTGTTCCAGATAGTGCATCAGTGATTCGAGGTTGATCAGAGGATTGGTGGCATCATGGGTGTAACTGCTCAACAGACTGCCCATGGCATAGCGAAAAGGCGGTGTTGAAGCGTTGCTTGCAGCTTGCATCGTGTGATCTCCTTCATTGTTTCTGCTTACCAAACGGGAGTTTGATCCATGCGCGTTCAAGCATCAATAGTCTGTAGGGACTAATCATCACGGCACCCCCCCCCTAGGGCAATCGCATTAACCCTCATCTCGCCAAGTCGCCGCCCCGCATGATGAAATGTTGTATACTATCCATAAGTGGAAGATGGTGATTAAAGACTGCGTTTAATTTTTGGAGCCCTAAAGCCCGACATTAACATGGCCCGCCATGGATGACTCGAACCCCGGATTGCCTCTTTAAGAGCGAATGTTAAAA
>CAYZJL010000131.1:0-5627 GCA_964478615.1 uncultured Zetaproteobacteria bacterium | reverse complement strand
ATCTTACAAATAAATGCGGTGAAGCACAGCTTGCGGAGATAGGCTTTTTAATTTCCGCTTCGGCCTGCGCCTGAGAATTGATTATTCAATGGGGAATTGCGAAAAAAGGCAGGAACCGTTTTGGACGAGTTTTAGCTCGCTCGCAGACTGAGAGTGCTCTGCTGCTCTCATCCGCTTTTTAATATGCAAAATCGGCAGACTGCTAGCGGGGGAGGAAAACCTTTGAATCTCGCTCCAAGCTATCCAGCGCTTAGTTACTTAATGGTGGGTTTCTTCTCTTTGGGTTGAAACTGCAGGCATTGCAGGCTGGAGGCTGATTTCACACTCATACAGGGGATCATTTTTGATTTGAAACCGAATGCTCTGCAGCCGTGCGGATTATGTTTGTCCCAGGTGATGAAGTAGAATCGACAACTTCGGCAAGGTGGTGCTCTCTTCGGTAGATCGTCTTTAGTCATCAATATCGATCTGTACCATATTGTTTTCTACGCGCACAGGAAATGTGTCGATATCTTCATAAGCAGGCGGCGTGAGTGAGCGGCCGTCACGAATGCAGAAGCGTGCGCCGTGGCGCGGACAAATAATTTGATCACCTTCGCATATACCGCTGGCCAATTCACCACCATCGTGTGTGCAGACGTCTTCAATCGCGAAATATTCACCATCAAGATTAAACACGGCTATTTCACAATAGGGCGTATTGATGATTTTACGACTACCGGGTGATAGTTCGTCCTGTGGGACTACATCAATCCATTTTGCCATCTTAAGAACACCTCACTTAAAACATACCCAGTTGCAGGCGGGCTTCATCAGACATCATGGAACGATCCCAGGCTGGATCGAATATCAATTCAACATGCACATCATCAACATGCTCTACATCAAGCACCTTGGCGCGCACATCATCAACAATGAATGGCCCCATGCCGCAACCGGGTGCGGTCAGGGTCATGGTGACTTCAACCAGATTGCTGCCGTCATCGGTATCCACCACATGGCAATCATAAATCAGGCCAAGGTCAACAATGTTGACCGGTATTTCAGGGTCAAAACATGTTTTCAGTGCTGCCTGCAGTGCTTGTTCATCAACAGTGCCTGATGATGCTTTTTTCTCTTCTTCAGCATGCTTTTCATCGGCATCACCACCTTGAGTGAAACCGAGCGCATCACCGTCTTTGCCTTCAATACGGGCCAGGTTGCCATTCACACTAACCGTATATGTGCCGCCCAGTTGTTGGGTGATCATGACGGCAGCGCCGACCGGGATGATGACCGGTGTGCCCAATGGAATCAGGATTGCATCAATATCGCGGGTGGTGGTGATCATCTTGTTAGAAATAGTCATCTTATTGTACGCTCATTCCGTTTTCGCTACTTGGTGGGAATCTTCCACGGCCGATTTCAGGGTGTGCCAGCACAGTACGGCACATTTGATACGGCTTGGAAACTCACGCACACCAGCCAGTACAGCCAATTTACCCAGTGTCTCTTCATCCGGCTCTTCATCAAGGTCAGAGGTGACCATATGCTGAAACTGTTCAAACGTTTTTGGAACGCTGGATATTGCTTTGCCTTTCAGTGTTTCGGTCATTAACGACGCAGATGCGACTGAAATTGCACAGCCCTCACCTTCAAAGGAGATATCTTCGATGATGTCCGCATCATTCACATGCACATAGACATGCAGTCTGTCACCGCATAGTGGATTATAACCATCTGCATCATGATTATACGCTTTAAGCACACCGAAATTGCGCGGTGCTTTGTTGTGATCGACAATCACTTGCAGATACAGATCTCTTAAATCAAACACAGATAACCTCTTTGTGATTTATGACGTTCATGCGAAAATATCCTGAGCTTTTTTCAGGGCGGCAAACAGCACATCCACTTCCGCCTCGCTGTTATAGATCGAGAAAGAGGCGCGCGCAGTGGCGGGCACCTTGAAGAACTGCATCAGCGGCATTGCGCAGTGATGACCGGCACGAATAGCCACGCCTTCACGATCAACAATGGTGCCGAGGTCATGCGGATGCACACTATCAAGCACAAAGGAGAGTACACATGCTTTTTCACGCGCCGTACCAATCTGGCGCAGGCCATCAAAGGCTTGCGCTTTGGCGGTAGCATAAGCCAACAGCTCTTTTTCACGTGTGATGATGGCTTCAAAGCCAATATTCTGAATATATTCAATGGCCTTACCAAAACCGATAGCGCCGGAGATATGCGGGGTGCCGGCTTCGAATTTGTAGGGCAGATCGTTGTACTCGGTTTTTTCAAAGGTGACGATGCGAATCATGTCACCACCACCCTGATAGGGAGGCATAGTCTCGAGTATGCTCTCTTTACCGATCAACACACCGATGCCGGTCGGGCCATACATTTTATGGGCACTGGTGACGTAAAAATCGCAATCAAGGGCCTGCAGATCAACAGCCAGATGGGCTGCTGCCTGGGCACCATCGATAAGCACTTTTGCACCTACGGCATGGGCTTTTTCTATTATCGATTCAATCGGATTAATGGTGCCGAGTGCATTGGACATGTGTACTACGCCAACCAGCTTTGTACGCTCAGAGAGTAGGTCGTCAAACGCATCCATAATGAGCTCACCAGCATCATTGATTGGCGCCACTTTCAGGATTGCACCAACATGTTGGCATAACATCTGCCATGGCACGATATTGGAATGGTGCTCCATATGCGTGATCAGCACTTCATCACCGGCTCCGATATTAGCTCCGCCCCATGATGCGGCGATCAGATTTATCGCTTCGGTGGTACCGCGCGTGAAGATGACTTCACGTTCGGAGCGGGCATTAAAAAAGCCTGCAATGGTTTTGCGTGCGCCTTCATACTCTGCGGTTGCGCGTTCTGATAGGGCATGCACACCGCGATGTACATTGGCATTGTCATGGGCGTAATAGTGTGAGATGGCATCAATCACACACTGTGGTTTTTGGGTGGTGGCTGCGTTATCGAGATAGGCCAGATCTTTGCCATAAATCTGCTGATTTAAGACAGGAAAGTCGGCACGGATTTTTTTCACATTAAACATATTCAATACCTTTTTTTACCGCAAAGGGCGCAAAGTTACGCAAAGAAAGTCTAATCAATTGTGTCTTTTTTCGCATTTCCTTTGCGTACCTTTGCGTACTCTGCGGTAGAAGATTATTCATCCTAACATCCCTTCCAGATCAGACATGTTGGGCAGTTTGGAAAACGCCTCTTTTTCGATAAAGCTGCGTACTACTTTGATATCCATAGCGATTAAAATCTCATCGGCAAAAGCGAAAGTGAGCAACTGACGCGCTTCATCTTCAGATAGACCACGGGACTTCAGATAGAAGAGCTGATTTTTATCGAGCTGACCAACCGTCACACCATGCGCACATTTTACATCATCGTTATAGATTTCCAGTTCCGGTTTGGTATCGATCTCAGCATGCTTCGATAACAGCAGGTTGCCATTGGATTGAGCCGAATCAGTTTTGATCGCACCTTCGGCCACAACAATCTTGCCGTTAAACACAGCATGTGAACGCCCATCAAGTACGGTACGATAGTTCTCGCGGCTGCGGCAATGTGGTGCGTTATGATCAATGCGGGTGTGATGATCGATATGCTGACGACCGGAGGCCACAAACAGACCGTTCAAATCACATGATGCACCTGCTTCAGCCAGATCTATCACAATATCAGCGCGCGACAAGCTGGCACCCAACTCCACAGCATGCAGGGTATAACGGCTATCGCGTGCCTGTTTCACTTCGACACGCCCGATATGGAACTGCTTGTCGCTCTCCAGCTGCAGGCGGTAATGGGTCAGAGCGGCATTTTCACCTAAGCGTAGATATGTAGCGATATTACTTAAACCGGCCTTGTCTGAGTCTGTGCCTACAAAGTGCTCAACCAACGTGACTTCGGCATTGCGGCCCAGTATCAGGCCGTTCAGGATATGCGCAGTGCAATTGCCTATATGTATAACATATAAGGGTTTGTCGAGCTTAATGTCTTCTCCAATACAGGCACACAGGCCATCACTGGCTAAAGCGGTATTGGCTGCGAGCAGGCCATTAAACAGCGGTGCGGATTCATCCAGTTTGAACAGGCAATCTGCACTCCCGTCTTTATCAGTGGCCAGAAATTCAGCCAACGGTAGCAGTTTTACCCCATCCGGAAGATTGGATTGCTGAGCTTGAAAGGCTCCTGCTACAAAGACCAGACGATAGGCGTCCAGATCATTGATGGCATCGACTTTAGATATATTGATACCATTACTCTCCGGTTCAGCTACTACCCACCATGCTTCACCTAAAGTGGCAGTCAAGCGTGATAGATCCGTATATTTCCAATCTTCAGCGCGTTTTGTCGGTACTCCTGTGCGGGCAAGGGCATCGGCAGCTTGCGAGCGCAATGCCTGGACAGCTGCATTGCCGGGTAAATCTGCGATATTTAGATTCAAATCACTCATGCGGCTGCAGCAGCCTCTTCTTTCACCCAGTCGTAACCGCGTGATTCCAGCTCCACTGCAAGGCTTTTATCGCCGGACTTCAAAATTTTACCATCGGCCAGTACGTGCACAAAATCAGGTTCAATATAATCCAGCAGACGCTGGTAATGGGTGACCATGATGATGGAGCGATCTTCGCGACGCAGTCTGTTTACACCGTTGGCGACAATGCGCAGGGCATCAATATCCAAGCCTGAATCGGTTTCATCAAGCAGGGCCAGTGTAGGTTCCAGTACTGCCATTTGAAAGATCTCATTGCGTTTTTTCTCACCACCGGAGAAACCTTCATTTACACCACGCGCCAAAAAGGACTGATCCAATTCGACCAGTTTCGCTTTCTTTTTCACCAGCTGCATGAAATCAATCGCATCGAGTTCCTGCTCACCATGATGTTTGCGCTTGGCATTCACACCGGCCTTGAGCATATAGGTGTTGTTCACACCGGGGATCTCTACCGGATATTGAAAGGCTAAGAAGACACCTTCCCAGGCACGCTCCTCTGGATCCATCTCCAGCAGGTTTTTGCCAAGGTAGGTGACAGAGCCAGCCGTCACTTCATAACCATCGCGCCCTGCAATCACATTGGAGAGGGTGGATTTTCCGGAACCGTTCGGTCCCATAATGGCATGCACTTCACCTGCACCAATCTCAAGATTGATGCCTTTGAGGATCTTTTTGCCGTCTACTGAGGCATGTAAATTTTCAATTTTCAACATAATTAGATCCTATTAACCACAAAGGCACGAAGGCACAAAGTAATCATAATACAATTCTTTTAATTCCTTGCTTAATGACAGGCACGTTGAAATTCATCAGTAGCCCAAGCCGGGTATCCGTTAATTTCATATATGTCATTAGCTGTGCTTGATGAACTTCATGCAGTTGTTCGACAGCTTTCAGTTCAACAATCAATTTGTTTTCAATCCATAGATCAATACGAAGGCCAGCTTCGATTTCCAGTCCGTCATAAATGATTGGAAGTGAAATTTGCCTTTGAAAAGAAACTCCACGTTTATTCAACTCATGGCAAAGGCAGGTCTCATAAACTGATTCCAATAGACCCGGTCCAAGGTGTTTGTGCACCTGAAATGCTGCATCAACAACTTGTCGG
>CAYZJL010000130.1:0-5655 GCA_964478615.1 uncultured Zetaproteobacteria bacterium | reverse complement strand
CTCTTTTCATGACATAGCTAAGCGCTATTCCCTTAGTTCCAGATATGCATAAGAGTGTGCTAGCATCGCCGCATTCAGGGGAGGAATAATGACAGGACTCAATATCGTTTTCATCGCTTCAGAAGCTTCACCATTGGCAAAAACAGGGGGGCTGGCAGATGTGGCCGGTTCATTACCGCATGCGCTGCAACACCTGGGCCACAGTGTCACTGTTATCATGCCATTCTATCGCAGTCACATTGCTGCATCCGGCATCAAAACGATGACACTGGATAAAAGTATTGAGATGTGGGCCGATGGTGTGGAGCGCCACTGTCCATTGCATGAGGCTGTGGTTGATGGGCTGCATTTCATCCTTGTTGAACAGGATGATCTGTATGACCGCGAAGGTATTTATGGCCCAGCCGGTGGCGCATATGAAGATAACCTGCTGCGCTTTCTCCTGTTTGATCGGGTTGCACTGGAAACCGCCGCCCAGCTTGGCACTCAAATCGACATTCTGCACTGCCACGACTGGCAGACCGGCATGATCCCGCTACTGCTGAAAACCCAATATCAGCACCACCCGCAAATCGCCACTGCCCGCTGCGTTTACACGATTCACAACCTTGCCTATCAGGGATATTTCGGAGCCGACTGGATTCACCGACTCGGCATTCCCAGCCACCATTTTCACCCTGGTGATTTCGAATGTCATGGCCAGATCAACTGCATGAAAGCGGGCATCGCTTCAGCCCACGCCATCACCACCGTCAGCCCCTCCTACGCCGAAGAGATTTTAACAGCTGAATACGGCTGTGAACTGGAAGGCTTCCTGCACGACCACAGCTATAAACTCTCCGGCATCGTCAATGGACTGGATATTGATGACTGGAATCCGCTTACCGACAGCACCATTGAAGCAGCCTTCGGCCCTGGCAAAACAGCGGGAAAAAAGAGGTGCAAGCAGGCCTTGCAAGAGGCGTGCAAACTGGATGTGTCGGCAGATACGCCACTGATGGTGCTGATTTCACGTTTGGCCGACCAGAAAGGCATTGATCTGCTGCTGGCCAATGCCGCCGGATGGTTGCAGCGCGGTTATCAACTGGTTGTCCTCGGCTCCGGTGATCCGCACAGCGAGCACGCTTTGCATCAACTGGCTGATGCCAATCCTGATCAGATGTATTTCTATCGTGGCTTTAATGAAACACTGGCCCGCCAGATTTATGCGGGTGGAGATATGTTCCTGATGCCTTCGCGTTTCGAGCCCTGCGGGCTAGGCCAACTGATGGCTATGCGCTATGGAACAATACCAGTGGTGCGCGCTACGGGCGGATTGAGAGATACCATCATTGATCATGCTGACAACAAGAGCAAAGCGACTGGCATTAAGTTCAGCGCTGCAACACCGGAAGCATTTGATATTGCAGTGGAGCAGGCCATAAGCTTATACCACAATACTACCGTCTGGTCGCGTATGCGCAGCAATGCACTCAAACGTGATTCCTCCTGGGAGCATTCAGCAGGCGACTATATTAAACTCTATCAGCAACTGTTAGCCGAATGAATCATGTGCTGGCTGCTGATATCGGCGGCACCAATATCCGCCTAGCTATCATCGGTCTGCAAGGGCAAATTATTACTGAGCAGCGCGCTATGGCTGAACTCAGCCAGCACCAGTTGCAATCGCAACATGAAGCTGAAATCCATGTCATCAAAACGCTGGCTGATGCCATTCGGCCATTTGCCGAGCAACATGGCGTAAGCAGGTTAGGCTTGGGCTTTCCCGGCTTTTTTCATCATCAGAGTGGCCTGCTGGCCAGCTCACCTAATCTACCACTGCTACAAAGCTTTGCACTGGCGGAGAGACTCTCTGAGTCCCTGGGTTTAAGTGTTGCCGTCGAAAATGATGCGCTCTGTGCCGCCATCGGTGAACATAAATATGGCGCAGGCCAGGGGCAGAGTAATCTGTTGCATATCACACTAGGCACCGGTGTAGGCAGTGGACTGATCCTCAATGGCATCCCCTATTCCGGCGAACATGGTATGGCGATGGAGTTCGGTCATCTGTGCATCGAACATCACGATGGCCGTCTGTGCGGCTGCGGTAATTATGGTTGTGTCGAAGCCTACGCCTCCGCCACTGCTATCAAGAATCGCTTTGCCGAAAAATGCGGCGGTAATCATGATGCAAAGGCGGTATTCGACCTGGCCTTGCAATGCGATAAGTGCGCTGAAACGATTATGACTGAAGCTGGCATGTATCTGGGCATGGCCATTGCCGAAGCTGTAAAACTGCTGGATGTCAGTACCATCTCCATCAGCGGCGGTTTGAGCAGCGCATGGGAGATGCTCTACCCTGCCCTGAAACGCGAATTGGACATCAACCTGATTCCACCCTTGAAAGGCAGGGTCGATGTGCTGCATTCCCGTCTCGGTGACAATGCAGGACTGCTCGGTGCTGCCTCCATTGCCAGAGGTATGTGATCTGAGTTCATCCTACACATGAATTAGCCGTGTCTGTCGGGCTTAGGGTGATTGTAGCGAGCATGTGGGGAAACGATTCAAAAGTAGCATGATTGTGAGGCGCATAGTGGTAACTATGCAACGATAAACCGGGATGTTTTGGGCCGTTATCCCTGCCGCGTACGACTGCATGGATGCAGGAGGTAGAGCAACGCAGGAGCAGTTGCCGAGTAGATTTCTCATAAGTCCGACAGACTCCTAGAATGGTGCAGGAATTTCAAACGCCATACGTTCACCAGTGCTGGGATGCTCAAAACAGAGGCGCTGGGCGTGCAGCATCAGGCGTTCTGCATCTTCCCCATAGAGAGCATCACCGATGATGGCAGCATTCAGGCCATCACGATGCGAAGCATGCATGCGTAATTGATGGGTACGACCGGTATGAGGATAAAACCAGACACGGGTGGTTTCACCTTCATGAGCAATCACCTGCCAATGGGTTTTTGCCGATTTGCCGTATTCATAACAGACCACCTGGCGTGGGCGATCATCAAAATCGACACGCAGAGGTAGATCAATATCCCCTTCCTGCATTTCAGGTGGCAATCGCTTGCTCAGCAGTGCTTCATAACGCTTTTCGACACTGCGCTGGATAAACTGTTTTTGCAGGGCTTTGTTGATGCGCAAGTTCTTCGCCACCAGCAGCAAGCCGGAAGTCGCCATATCCAGCCGGTGCACCAGTTTCAGATCGGGACAGTCCGGATAACGCTGCATTAATCGTGTATAAACAGAATCCTTCACATATTTGCCAGGCGCCGACATCAGTCCTGCCGGTTTATTGAGCACCAGCAGATCATCATCTTCATAAATAACCTGAGGTTCATCAGCACCCACCGCTTCAGCCGCCTGACCGAAATCGGGCTCTGCTTCGACATTCAGACCACGCAACATGAATGGCAAAATCGGATGGCATTTACCCCGACAAGCCGGATAGAACTGACCATGATGCCTGATTCCACTGGATGGCGATGCACCCCACCAGAACTCAGCCAGCGCCAGCGGATAGAGGCCATGTGTATGGGCATATTGAATCAACTTGGGCCCCGCACAGTCCCCTGCCCCGGCCGGTGGCATACCCTCAAAGAACGCGGTCATTGGACGATTTTCACCAAGATGGTTTGTTAGCAGGTAGGTATCAAACACACGTCTGTGCAGAACACGTGATTTCTCAGTACGGGTCTCTTTGATTGCCTTGATCTGCCCGTCAATATCATCAAGCTGACTTTGCAATAAATGCAGTTTTTCAGCCCACGCAAGCGATGCATTGGTGGCCTCACGTTTATGATGCTGACTGGCCAGGGCCAGAGTCGCCATCTCTGCTTGCCGCTCAGCATCACTCAACTCTTGTCGTTGCTGTAAAGCGAAGCGTTGTTGTTTACGATCATTTTTTGCGGCTTTGTGTCGCAGCTTTAACTCGGCCATAGCCATATCACGCTCTATCACGATATCTGCAATCTGTTGGCCTAATACTGCACGCTGTGGAGACCCTTCCAATTGCTGCAGCTGTTCGGTCAGAGCAGCCAATTGATCATTTCCTGCCGATAAAAAAGCATCATGGCCAGCCTGATCATACACCTGCGGCACAAAACCCGGCACAGACCACCCACCGCTCATCATAGCCGAAAACCCGCTTAAATAACCAATACCACCATCCTGATCACGTACCACCAGCACACCGAACATCTTGCCGCTATTGGCTAAAAAAAAGTCGCGTGGCAGCTCTACTGCCGTGTTCAGACGTTGCTGCAACAGCAAACAGGCCTTTTCCGCCAGCGCATGCGGTGTATTGGAAAACGGACTGGGCATGATGAATGGAATTTCACCCGCTGCTGGCTCTGTTGGGAAATAGCTTAGTAACATGTTACGATCAATCATCGCCCAACTCTATGCACTGAAAGCACACATGCAAAAACAGCTTGAATCTCAACCAACCCGGTAAATCTTTCTCTCACAAGGTTAGCCTTTGACTTACTCTGCGTAACTTTGCGTACTCAGCGGATACATTAGTCAACTGACTTTTTTGAAGAAAGCCTACTTTCAACCATAATAATAAACTATTATGCCTTCACTCTGAAATAACAATCGTGCGATCGGCTGCTTTCGGTCAAAATTGGACGGTCGGTTTTTCTATTGGTGTCCTTTTACTTGGAAAGATTATATGTAATAAGCCTGTTGTTACTATATGTTTTCTTTTGAAGCATCTTTAATGATGGCAACTCCACCTCGAATCACGATTAGTGCAATGGCAAAGCCAATTAACAAATCAGGCAAGTGAGAGTTGAACAAGTAAACCAGAAAGCCTCCCAAAATAACCCCCACATTGGCAATCACATCATTCTTGGAGAATATCCAACTGGCTCGCATGTGAATTTCGCCTTGTCTGTGCTTGGCAATAAGCAGCAAACACCAAACATTAGCTAATAATGCCAGAAGCCCGAATCCCATCATCCAGATGGATTCAGGTTCACTTCCTAGCATGAATCGTCGAGTTACATCTGCCAATACACCCAAAGCCAGCATAATTTGAAATACGCCACTAAAAAAAGCGGTTCGGTTTTTTATATGTGCAGACTTTCCCACGGCATACAGACCAATCCCATAAACCAGAGCATCTGCCAGCATATCTACTGCATCGGAAATTAAACCCGTGGACTGACCAATCACCCCAAAGGCAAACTCAACACAGAACATCACAGCGTTGATGGCCAGCAGTAGCATTAGCGTACGCCGCTGTTCACGGTGCTTTATTTCAATATGGCAATCGCATCCACCCATGTTATGGCTGCTGTTGCTTTACTTGTGGGTTTGGCATTTCTATCACTCCTTTTTATCCGGTTTGCCTTCTGAGGATGGTTTTTGCCATTCAGGGTGATGGTGAATATGGCGGCCGGCTCTGTAGAGATGCCCGCCAATATATTTCTCATGCAATTCCGTCGTGCGTGACGGATGATCCTGATGGTAAGCTGATGCAGATGTGCAGGCGCTGAGGCCGCTAACGATCAGGCATAGTAATAGTTTATAACGCATGATTATTTCTCCTTTTTAGTCGCTACACAGCATGCATTGCCATGGCGAGAATCGGATGCCGGATCATGATCATGACAGCTTACTTCCGGCTGTAAGGTGGCGTGGTCGATATGTTGTTGTTTC
>CAYZJL010000129.1:0-5699 GCA_964478615.1 uncultured Zetaproteobacteria bacterium | reverse complement strand
TGATCTTATTCAATTCACCATGACCTGCATAATAGATTAGAACTGAGTCTCTCTCTTACTACTTGTGGCTAGTTTACGAAGGGTTTTAATCATTGATTAGTTATTAGCCTGACGGTCTAGTACATCTTTAAAGCCGTATTTGGAACGAATAACATGATCTGCAGCTTTAGCATACAAAGTAAAAACAGATATATTCGCTGTATGTTATCCCAACTTCCCTCTCAAGGCAGGAGATTAGATGATCAGAACTCCTTGTATAAATTAGAAGGAAGCATGGGCTATTCTGAGTGTCCGAAGCTGGCCGTTTTACGCCTGTGGTGAATGGATAAAAGGTACCTTGATCTCACCTGTATATCTACTGAAAGAAGCAAGTACAAATCAATTGCACTTAAGTGCAAAAGTGGATTGCTCAATGTTAAGCAAGAATCTAACAGTAAGCCTGCTGTGTCCTTTCTTGCGTGCCCAAGGGTACCCCCGAGACCAGCCTGCACGATCAGCAGGGGGGGCGATATATTACAAACGCCTGTCTTCCGACCTCCCTACATGAAAAACATTTAACCCTCAATTAATCCTGCTCTAAGACTAGCTCTCTAGTGTTCGCCATGTCTGGCGCTTCTCCTCCCTCCCCTCCCTAGTGTTTTGCGTCAGACATCAGGCCCTGACACTTGTCGGGGCCTTTCTTTTTTGATGAATGTTTCCCCGTCTGTGCTTGAATCAAGCCCTTTTTAAATAACCATATTTACTTTGCTGATTGGCAGGGGGTGCAATCGCTGGTTTTGATGGCTACACTGCGCCGCTGTCTTTATGTATGGAGGTTCGGTATGCCTTGGAGCGACCAGAACGGTAACGATAAAAACCCTTGGGGTAAGCAAGGTGGCGGTGGTAACAATAACCAGACACCACCTGATCTGGATGAAGTGCTCAAACGCTTGCAGGAGCGCTTCGGCGGCTTCTTCGGCGGCGGTGGCAACAATAGCGGCGGCTCCAATAGTGATTTCAAGCTTAATAAAAATGCCATTACAGCTGTTTTGGGTGCACTGTTTGTCATCTGGATTGTTTCCGGTTTTTATATGGTGGCGGCAGATGAAGAAGCGGTTGTGCTGCGTTTCGGTAAACATACTGAAACCAAAGGTCCGGGTTTGAACTGGGCGATTCCATATCCGGTTGATCGTGTTGAAAAGCTACCTGTTACACGTGTCCAGCGTCTGGAAATCGGCTTCCGTCAGTTTGGTGATGGCACCATCCGTAAACGTACAAATGAATCTCTGATGTTGACCATGGATGAGAATATCGTTGATATCTCGTTTATTGTGCAATATAAAATCAAGAGTGTTGAGAACTTCCTGTTCAATATTGATAGCGCTACGAAAACTGTGCGTGATGCTGCTGAATCAGCGATTCGTGAAGTGATTGGTCGTACATCGATTGATGATGTGTTGACCACCAAAAAAGCGGAAGTGGAAGTAGAAACGCAAGATTTGATTCAAACTATTCTGGACAGCTACCAGGCTGGTATCTCAATCAGCACCATCAAGTTGCAAGATGTGCAGCCGCCAGAGCGTGTGATTCGAGAATTTAAAGATGTGGCATCAGCACGAGAAGATAGAGAACGCGCCAAGAATGAAGCGCAGGCTTATGCCAACGATATTATTCCGAAATCCCGTGGCGAAAGTAAGAAGATGGTGCTGGATGCACAGGCTTATGCCAAAGAAGTGGTGTCTCGTGCCGAGGGTGAATCGGATCGTTTCGAGTCTCTGTTAGCGGCTTATAAAAAGGCCCCTGAAGTAACCCGTAAGCGTTTGTATATGGAAACTATGCAGGAAGTAATGACCAAGGCTGATAAGATCATTATTGATGGAAAAGTTGCTGGCAGCGTATTGCCATATCTGCCGCTGAATAAAAACAGTGGCAAGGTTGAGGTGCAGAAATGAGTCCGAAACTAACGATGATAGCTATTATTCTGGGCGCGGTTGCTGTGGTGCTTAGTATGAGTACATATGTGGTTGATCAGCGCGAACAGGCGCTGGTATTACAGTTCGGTAATCCGAAAGCAGTGGTGCAAACTGCAGGCCTGCATTTCAAGCCGCCATGGCAGAGTACTGTCACATTCGATAAGCGTTTGCTGGAAAGTGATGTGCCACCAAACGAAGTGATCACCAAGGATAAAAAATCTATCATGGTGGACAGCTATGCACGCTGGCGCATTATTGATCCGTTGAAAGTGTACCAGGTGGCGCGTACCCAGACGGGCGTAAAAGCACGTATGGACGATGTGGTGCGTGGTAAAGTGCGTGAAGTGCTGGGCCAGCATACTTTGCATGAAATTGTGTCCGGCGGTGACAAAGCTGATTTGCGTATTGCGCTGATGAAATCGATTCGTGATCGTGCTGATATAGGTGTAAAAGAGTACGGTATTGCTGTTATCGATGTGCGTATCAAACGTGCTGACCTGCCTCAGGAAAACTCGGAAGCTGTGTTCCAGCGTATGAAAGCTGAACGTGGCCGTATTGCCAAAGAGTATCGTTCCGAAGGTGAAGAAGCGGCCAGAGAGATTCGTGCTGAAGCTGAAAAAACGCAGAAGACGTTGTTGGCAGAAGCCTATAAGAGCGCTGAAATCATTCGTGGTAAAGCCGATGCACAGTCCACTGGCATTTATGCCAAGGCGTATAATAAAGATGCTGATTTCTATGCCTTCACACGTTCATTGGAAGCGTATCGTAAATCCATCGATAGCAATACGCGCCTGGTAGTCTCACCGGATTCAGAGTTTTTCAATTACTTTGAAGGTTCACGGAAGTAGTTCGCGACACAAGCTGAATTAAAAGGCTATTGTTGAATGGATGATCTCTGGTCAGCTGTGGGTTTGGTGCTGGTATTGGAAGGGGCGATCTATGCGCTGTTTCCACAAGCCATGATCAACACTATGCGCAAGTTACCGGACATCTCTCCCCAGGCTCTGCGTTTGATGGGTTTGCTGGCGGTTGCGATTGGTTGGCTGGTTGTTAAATGGGTACGAAGTTAAGACATAGATCGATACACAGATGATGTTACTTAAATAAAAAAGGCTCACTTACGCAGGTAAGTGAGCCTTTTTGTGTTTTTATTGTTGGGTAACGATGAGGTTAAAAAGCCTGTGCTCCAGATGGGACTTCAGCAGGGGCCAGGTTGACTCCCGCTTTGTTGTTTTGCGTATCTGAAGCGGCAGGTGTGTCGATCGCAGTGTCTGCACCTTGTTCTGCTGTTTCTGCGTTGTTTGTAGATGCTGCATCCAGAAGTTCAGAAAGAATAGATTCGGAACTACTTGCATCGCTGTCTGTCTGCTTGCCGTTGTCATCAGTATCGTCAGTTTTAGTCTCGTTTGAATTAGTCTCAATCGGGCTTTCGGTGGTCGCTTCATCGGCAGTTGTTTCATGTTGCAGTGTTTTGATAACTTCGTTAGCTGCTGGGGTTTCGGTTTGTTCCGGTGTGATTAACTGCTCACCAATGTTAGTCAGGTTTTGTAACATCGCTTCCACCTCAGAGATGGTCGCTTTTGCACCTTCTTCTGCCAGCTCTCTAATGTCACGGATGTTTTCCAATGCTTTCTTCAGTTTTGTCTGTACTAGATTTTCCCGGTTGCTCTGAACTTCACTACTTAATGCGTCCAGTTGACCACTGATGCCAGCCACGTTGCTCTCCAACTTGGTGACCTGAGACTGCATGGCACTGTTATCGTGTGTGTTGGTGCTGACGAACAGGGAATATCCAGCCAGTAAGAGGGCTGCTATAGATATATACAGAGATATATGGGGGGTGCAGCGTGAGCATTTTGAGGTTGTTTGCTGTTGCTGGCTGTTATTTTCTACATTGATGTCGCCATCATGGTCGGTCATATGAGCTCCTGTTTGCTTGATTCGGGGTGATTTCTTAAGTTCTTATCATGCATGATCATAGCATAATGACACGCAACATATCTGTTTAGTCTTTGAAATCCGTGATCTACCTCACTGTGCTGGCGGTGAGCAAGGTAGGATGCCATGATTCGCGCCCGTGCCGCCGCACTTGTGGCGGCTGTTGAGATATATGTTTGAGGTGGATATGAATATTCAGGAACAGATGGATCTATTGAGTCGTGGGGCATTGGAAATCTTGCCGGCTTGCTCTCTTGAAGAAAAGTTGAAACTGGCGAAGAAAGAGGATCGTCCTCTGCGTGTGAAAGCCGGTTTTGATCCGACCGCACCTGACCTGCATCTTGGTCATACCGTTTTATTGGAGAAACTGCGTCAGTTTCAGCATTG
The DNA here is from genome assembly GCA_964478615.1 of uncultured Zetaproteobacteria bacterium. Lineage (GTDB taxonomy): Bacteria > Pseudomonadota > Zetaproteobacteria > Mariprofundales > Mariprofundaceae > Mariprofundus. The sequence goes on along the minus strand of CAYZJL010000129.1, from coordinate 1,422 downwards.
CGGCCATCAGGTGATATTTTTGATAGGTGATTTTACCGGCACCATCGGTGATCCGACCGGCAAAAATGAGACGCGCCCTCCACTGACGCATGATGAAGTACTGCTTAATGCTGAATCATATAAAGAACAGGTGTTCAAAATACTGGATCCGACTCAGACAGAAGTGCGTTTTAATTCCGAATGGCTGGGTAATCTCACTGCTGCCGACCTGATTCGCATTGCCGGCAAGGCCACGGTGGCCAGAATGCTTGAGCGCGATGATTTTGAGAAACGCTATAAAGGCGGACAGTCCATTGCCATCCATGAATTCTTATATCCACTGGTGCAGGGTTATGACTCGGTTGCACTTGATGCCGATGTGGAACTCGGTGGTAACGATCAGAAGTTCAACCTGCTGATGGGTCGCCAGTTGCAGGGTGCTTATGGAAAACCGCAGCAGGTGATTTTGACTATGCCTCTGTTAGAAGGGCTGGATGGTGTGAACAAGATGTCCAAGTCTCTTAATAACTATGTTGGTGTCGCCGAACCTGCCAAAGATCAGTTTGGTAAGTTAATGAGTGTCTCTGATGAGCTGATGTTTAAATATTATGAACTGCTCACGGATCTGGATATGGGTGAGATTAAAGCCAAACATCCGATGGAGGCCAAGAAGAGTCTGGCCACTTTGATCGTGGATCGTTTCCATGGTGAAGGGGCAGGGCAGGCCGCACGCACAGGTTTTGAGGCGCAGTTTACCAAGAAAGAGATTCCTGATGATGTACCTGAAATGAGCCTACCGTCTGAAGATGGTGTATTATGGGTTATCAAAGCCTTGTCTCAATCCGGTCTTACATCATCGAATGGTGAAGGTATGCGTATGGTCAAACAGAACGCCCTATCCATTGATGGCGAGAAAGTGACAGATAAGAATCACCAGCTAAAACCGGGCGGCCCATACCTGATCAAACTCGGAAAACGGAAGTTCCTGAATTTGACAGTAGCTTAGTTCGGATTTGCGCCTTTACTTAAAGGTGGAGTCCAGTCCTGTAATTCACCTTTTCAATTGGAACTAGAAGGTATTTGATCATTGGTATCTACGAAGTTTGTTTTTTCATCAATGCCCAGTGCCCTATAAATGGCAATAAACTGCATGAGATGTTTTGAGTTGCGGATTGTTCCAAATTTAGCTATAAAGATGATATGGGATTGGAAGATGATGAGGGAAGGCTAGCGCAGGAACTTCAGGGAAAGCGGCTGATTTGCGAAGTTGACGTGTCGCGTGAAGAAGTTTCTGCTTTGCGAAATAAGATACTGCGCTTCCGTTCTCGCGCATGGAATTTATACCCATCAATAACAGCGATTACCACAGTAAATGCAGGAATTTATGAATACCATCATGGCGATTTTTGGAGTGCATTTCCTGAATTTAAAGAGCCCAGTGCC
>CAYZJL010000128.1:0-5719 GCA_964478615.1 uncultured Zetaproteobacteria bacterium | reverse complement strand
CTTTCATACGGTACGGCTTATTGGAACCATCAGAAACAATATACACTGCAAACTCACCCTTCGGATGCTCCACAGCCTGATACACTTCGCCTTTCGGCACATGGAAACCTTCCTGAAAATATTTAAAGTGATGGATCAACGCTTCCATATCCGCTTTCATCTCAGCACGACGAGGATTGGTTAATTTATAATCTTCAATTTTCACCGGGCCAGGATTCTGCTCCAACCACTCAATGCACTGCGCGACAATACGATTGGACTCGCGCATCTCATCCACACGCACCAGATAACGATCGTAACAGTCACCGGTAACACCAACAGGAATATCAAAGTCCATCTTATCGTACACATCATACGGCTGATTCTTACGCAGATCCCACTCAATGCCGGAGCCACGAATCATCGGGCCGGTAAAACCCCAGTCCAGTGCAGCTTTTTCATCAACGATTGCGATATCCACATTACGCTGTTTCCAGATGCGGTTCTCTGTCAGCAGTGTTTCATATTCATCAACATAGGTCGGAAAACGCTCAGTAAAACCTTTGATTTTATCCAGCAAACCATCCGGCAGATCTTTCGACACACCACCAGGGCGGAAATAGGCAGCATGCATGCGCGCACCACTGACTTCTTCGTAATAGTCAAAAATATCTTCACGTTCACGGAAGCAGTACAAAAAGACAGTCATCGCACCAATATCCAGTGCCACCGCCCCCAACCACATGGTGTGATTAAGAATGCGGGTCAATTCAGCGTACATGACACGAATATACTGCGCCCGCTCAGGCGCTTCGATGCCAAGCAGCTTCTCAACACCCAAAGCATAAGCATGCTCATTGGCCATCATGGAGACATAATCAAAACGATCAAAATAAGGTACATTTTGCAAATAGGTTTTGTATTCGAATAGTTTTTCGGTGCCGCGATGCAGCAGCCCGATATGCGGATCCGCTTTTTCGACCACTTCTCCATCTAGCTCAAGCACCAGACGCAACACACCATGCGCAGCAGGATGCTGGGGACCAAAATTCAGCGTATAATTCTTAATTTCAGCCACGGTCAACTCCCGGCCATGTACGATCTACCAACACGCGCTCTTGCACTTCATTGGGGCGATACACGCAGCGCCACTGCGCTTCATCAAAGAACATTTCAACACGACCTGTAACAGGGAAATCTTTACGCAGCGGATGCCCTTCAAAACCATAGTCGGTAAGCAGACGGCGCAAATCAGGATGATGGTTAAAGATAATACCGTACATATCGAATGCTTCACGCTCGAACCAATTCGCCGTAGACCACACTTCGGTCACTGAATCAACCAGCTCACGCTCATTCACGCCCACCTTCAAACGCAGGCGCTCGTTTTTCGACACGGAAAGCAGATGATAAACCACTTCAAAACGCGGCGCATCTGCAGGCCAGTCAGGCATCTCTAACAGATCGACACCGCAAATATCCATCACCTGCTCAAAGCGCTGTTCATTCTTCAAATAGTGGCATGCATCAACAATCGCGTCGCGATGCAGAATCACTACCGGACAATCCAGGCCATCACTTGAATCCAGTACCAGATCACCAAACTTATCTCGTAAACCTGCAACTACAGAAGAAGCTTCTGCCGATGCACTCATACCAATGTCGTCCTGCAATTTCTCTGTCATCATTACCTACCGAGCAATCGTATTGGTGCGTTTGATTTTTTCCTGCAACTGAATAAAGCCATAAAGCAATGCTTCTGCGGTTGGAGGGCAACCCGGCACATATATATCTACAGGCACAATGCGATCACAACCGCGTGTTACCGAATATGAGTAATGATAATATCCACCACCATTGGCACATGACCCCATGGAGATCACCCAGCGCGGTTCAGACATCTGGTCGTACACTTTGCGTAGTGCCGGAGCCATCTTGTTACACAAGGTACCAGCCACCACCATCACATCAGATTGACGCGGAGATGGCCGAAACACGATACCAAAGCGATCCAGATCATAACGTGAAGCGCCAGCATGCATCATCTCAACTGCACAACAGGCCAAGCCAAATGTCATCGGCCACAACGAGCCGGCACGCGCACCATTAATCAGCTTATCAGCAGTTGTTGTGATAAATCCTTTTTCAAGAATGCCTTCTATTCCCATTGCAAGGCTCCCTTCTTCCACGCATAAACATATCCAACCAGCAGAATCACCAGAAACATGACCATTTCAACAAAACCAAACAACCCGATCTGATCCAGCACGATAGCCCATGGAAACAGGAACGCACTTTCAAGGTCAAAAATAACAAACAGGATAGCCAACAGATAGAAACGCACATCAATCTGAAGTCTGGCATCTTCAAACGCTTCAAAACCACATTCATAGGCAGAAAGCTTCTCTGCATTCGGCTTCTGCTCAGCAATCATAAACGTCAACATAAGAGGCATCGCACCCATCGCAATTGCAATGAGTATAAAAATAAATATTGGTGCATATTGATTGGCGAGATACTCCGCGCCCATGAATCCCCTCCCTGAAGCCCAAAACCACCCTTTTCTGTGCGGGTGCTTGCTACCACCGACATCCATATCGGTCAAGTTTTACAGCACTCAATAACGTTAAAAAGCCACACTAAAAATATGGTGTTGAAGACTCCCCTAAGGCCGCATGCTAAGCCTTCCTGCCACAAAAAACCAAGTATTACAGTTTAAGCCGGAGCGGCACAGCCACGCCCTCTTCCAACTCCCTGATAGACAAAGGATACAGCCCCCGTGGACATGGGCCAGCCAAACATTCACCGGACAAAGGCTCAAACAATGCGTGATGCGTATGACAAACCAAAGAGTCACCATCATCACTAAAAAACTGGCCCGGAATCCAGTCCAGCGGAGAACCGGCATGCGGGCAGTGATTACGCCAGGCGCGCAACTCACCCCTGTAACAGAGCAAAAACCCTTGCTCCACTAACTCTACTTTTGCCCCATCAGAAAGAGAGATGGTCGCCTGCAGATCAAAACAGACAGCCTCGCCCTCAGCCGGGCGCGACACCAGCTGCCAACCCCTATCATCATTCATGGACACACTCCAACAGCGATCGCAAAGCAATTCAAGGCTCCAAGGCCCGCGCTTGTCAGCCGATCAATCTGCATCCATACTACTTGCACCATTTTAAACTACACCATGTAAAGGAGCTACCACACCCATGACTGAAGCAAGCTGCCTGCGCATCTACCTGCATGAATCCAGTAAAATTGACGGTCAACCAGGCATGGAAAGCATTCTTGAACTATGCCACAACGCCGGACTCAGAGGCGTCTCCGTAATACGCGGCATAGAAGGCCTGGGACAACACGGCGTTCATAGCGCATCTTTTTTAGCCCTGTCCAACGACCTGCCACTTATTATTGAAGCCATCGACACCACTGAGCGTGTAGAAACAGCACTAACACAGATACAAAACCACCTGAATGACTGCACTGTAGCCACATGGCCTGTTTCAATCAGACTTGGCTGCATCAATGCAAACGGAGCAACGCATAGAAATGATTAATACGCTCAGAAAAATGCCGCTCTTCGCTGAACTTGATGAGGACGAGCTGAAAGCAGTAGCCGCACTCGCCTCCAGCACAGAGGTGCCGAAAAAGAGCATCGTAGTGCAGGAGTTTGAGCCCGGAAACTCACTGTATATTATCTTATCCGGTGAAGTAAAAGTCTCCACCTACTCCATGGATGGGCGCGAAGTAGTCTTGGCCCTGCTCGGCAAAGGATCATTTTTTGGTGAAATGTCACTGCTGGATGAAGAACCTCGCTCAGCCAATGTCACCACCATGGAAGATTGCAAATTCGCCAACATCCGAAGGTGTGACCTGGTCCCCCTGCTACTGGAGCAACCGAAAATATCACTAAAACTACTTACTGAAACAGCAACCCGACTGCGCAACACCAGCGGCATGCTTAAACGCGTCAGCAGTATGGATGTACCGCATCGTCTGTACACCTACCTGGTCGACCACTGCCAGCGCTTTAGCCAACAGGATGCCGACGGCTGGTGTGACACAGTACTACCCACCCATCAACTACTGGCGGATCAACTTTCAACCAGCCGCGAAACCATTTCACGTGCCATCAGCCAACTCAAAAAAGACTGCATCCTCAAGCAGGGTGAAGGGCGTGGAAAGATGCGCATCAATGTAGATACACTGGAAGATATGCTGGCTGATTTTTAGACCACTTACCGAGACAAACTCACAGAGATAATTTCACTTCCAGACCAAGTATCTGGATTCGAGCAGTCATCGCCTGCATCCATTCATGATCAAGTGCGGCCAGGTAAACAGATTCATCCTGCAAGGAGGGGCGCGCCAAGCCGTACAACAACACCCCGCCAATCGGCACACCATCATGGACAACCGCCTTCAGAAATTCGATATAAGCGACCACTTCAGACTCACAAGGCACCTTTCCCTGCCAGCTAAACATACAGGTCTGAATCCACACAGGACAAACCGCAGCCACTGATTCAAGCTGCTGCCGCAAATGTTTTACACCCAAAGCAACACCGTTGATACGCTGAATACCCGCATCCGTAACACTATCCACCTTCACCCATGCTTCACCACCATGCTGCGCCATCAACACCAGACCACGCTGCACATGCTCCTTGTGGACATAAGAAGCATTGGTAATCAATCGCAACGGCACTTGCAGCTGAAAAGCCTCCATCACTTCGATGATTGTTTGCACCACGGCATCAAACTCCTTGCAGCTCGTTGGCTCTCCGTTACCTGAAATAGCCACATCACACAGCTTTCGACACCCCTCTGGCACGCGCTCTTGCATAAAATCACCCGAAATAATTTCAGCTAACAACTGCTCCAGCTCAGACCGCAAAATGGATAGATCAATATCAGGCGCAACACCACGCTGCAAACCAGGCACCTGGCAATAGGCACAATGCCAGTTACAGGCATTGTTCGGATTAAGGTTAATACCGACAGATACGCCACCAGCGCGCCGTGAAATCACCGGATACACATACAGCATACCAACAGCATCACGATCATGGTTTTTAGTATTAAGACGATTATTCATAATTCAGGCATAGATGTTTAGTAGCTGCCCATTAAGCACCGGCAATGTTGGCCCTGAAGCACCCTTATGAGAATACGTTGCTGGCTGCTGCTGAGGCAGTTGCGCATTACCCTGATACTGAATCTGGACGTTATTGCGCAATTTATTATTACGTGCAGTCGATGTAAGCTCAACCACCCTCTCTGCCTCAATAATCGGGCGCACAGGCTTCTCACCCTGCTGTAGCGGCGGCACAGGCATCGCAACAGGGCTGCTATCAATACGCAACATCATTCCCAGAGTAATCGACATAAGTTATAAATTGTAAATGCAAGGCAACCATTGTTCAACCTCGCCCGCGAAACCGAACCCATCACCACTACGGATAAACAGCAGCAGAATAAACAACGCACAAAGAATACCCTGCCCTCTGTGCCTGCATATTCACCCGAACCCCAACCAGCCAAAAAACTAGAACGGTTTCAACATTAATACTGTGAATGACTGCTTCCGGCCAAACCCAGGCGGTCAGAACTTTATGTATTAGTAACTGAAGTTTCACCGTTTTAAGATAAGATGATGCAAGCATTGCCATTGAATCGATTATTTGTAAGCGTCTAAGCAACCTCATCTACCGCTTATAAATCGAAGGATCAGACTTC
>CAYZJL010000127.1:3820-5760 GCA_964478615.1 uncultured Zetaproteobacteria bacterium | reverse complement strand
ATAGCGTTCTCTATTGAATCCATAGGTGGTGGGACTGGGATAACATTCGTAAAACTTGGTGAGTGGGATACTGTTTTAAGAGGCATTATAAATAAAATACCGTATTACGCGCCAGTATTATGGCTAGCATATTATGCCACGAAACGACGCAGTGAAAGCCAGCGGTTACAACAAGAATATGCTCATAAAGAAGCATTGGCTAAATCGTATAATAGCTACAAACAGCAAATTGAAGCATTGGACGATGAAGATCAAACGATGCAAAAGGCATTTATTAGTAAGGCAGTAGATGCAATTGCGCATAATGCTTCTCAATCATTAGACGGAAATCACGGCGACAAAATGCCATCGCAAGAGATGATTGAAACCTCGGTCAAGGCTGCTTTAACAGCAGCAGGTAAATAAAGAAACTCTGTATGATTACAGAAGACCAGTTAGAACAGCTCTGCCTCGAATGGTTTCAATCTATTGGTTACCACTATGTCTGGGAGATGCGGTGCCTGGTCTTGAATCGTGCATGAGGAGGTCTGTTGAACATTAATTCTCTACTCTCTTCGTTCGAAGGCAAAACGCTGGAGTTTAAGCGGGACTTGTCTTCACCGAAGCCGATATTGAAAACGCTGGTGGCATTTGCCAATACGGCTGGCGGCATACTGATCATTGGGAAAGCTGACGATGGTGAGATTGTCGGTGTGGATGACGTGCTGGCCGAGGAAGAGCGGTTGGCCAATCTGATTGCTGACTCTATTGCTCCGGCCATGATGCCTGATATCGAATCTGTGACTGTTGATGATAAGAGTCTGCTGCTGGTGCGTGTGGCCCATTGGGCAGGGCCATTTTATCTGAAAGAGAAGGGGGCGGTGGATGGCGTGTCTGTGCGTCTTGGTTCAACCAATCGTTTGGCTGATGAGGCTACAAGAGAAGAGTTGGAGCGCATCCATAGCCATAGCTCATTTGATCAATTGCCATGCAGCGGCACATTGCCTGATGATTTGGATCGTTTGGCTATTCGCCGCTGGTTTGCAGGTAAAGATCATATTGTTGATGCCGCAGCTCAGGAGTCACTCGGCCTGTTAGTACGCCATGGCAGTGGATGTGTGCCATCCAATGGCGGTCTTATTCTTTTTGGTAATGAAGAAACAAGAGGCCGATGTTTTCCTGATGCCAGGGTTTCATGCGCGCGTTTTCTTGGCCGCGATAAAACCGAGTTTCTTGATCGGCAGGATATCCCATCACTGCTGGATGCAGTCGTTGATGTGCCGCGCTTTATCATGCGCAATAGCCGCCTGGCTTCGAAGATTGAAGGCATGCAACGCAGGGATGTAAGTGAATACCCAGCCATTGCGATTCGTGAGGTGCTGGTCAATGCGTTGGCACATGCCGATTACAGCCGCCAAGGTATGCGCATCATGATTTCTGTATTTTCCGACAGATTGGAGATACAGAGTCAGGGCACATTGCCGTTTGGCATGACACTGGATGATTTCAAATCAGGGGTAAGTCATGTGCGGAATATTGTGGTTTCAAGAGTGCTGCATGAACTGGGATTGATGGAGCAGTGGGGCAGTGGTTATCAGCGCATAAGCAATGCATGTAAAGAGGGTGGATATCCCGAACCTGAGTGGCAGGAGCTGGGCTCATGCGTGAGGGTGATCTTTCACCCTCATCCCGATGTCGGTGTAAATGTCCTTATAAATGTCCCTATAAATGTCCCTGTAACAGATGCTTCATTGAATGAACGGCAACGGTGGTTTATCGAACAACTGAACGCAGGACGAAATGTAAAAGCTGTAGATATTGAAGAGCAGTGGGGCGTAGTTGAGAAAACCGCGAAAAGGGATATTGCTGCACTGAAGAAAAAGGATGTGATTGAGTTTATCGGAGCGCCCAAGACAGGTCGTTATCAGTTGAAGGATAAACAATGAAGATCATCTGGAGTG
>CAYZJL010000127.1:0-3720 GCA_964478615.1 uncultured Zetaproteobacteria bacterium | reverse complement strand
CGTGAAGCGGTGAAAGCTACGGTGATTGCTGCAAGGTTTGACCCGGCGGATATTAAAGAGGCAGCACGCGCCGATTATGGTGAGCGCGTTGTGCCCGGTTCCGGCAAGGCTGGCGTGGTATGGCATACGCAAGGCTCGGGCAAATCGATTTCGATGGTCTGTTATGCTGGTAAACTGCTAGCCCAGCCGGAGATGAATAATCCGACGATAGTTGTGGTGACTGATCGTAACGATCTGGATGGCCAGCTCTTTAATACCTTCGCTATGGCCAGTGAAACGCTGAAACAGACGCCTGTGCAGGCCGGTGGCCGGGATGAGTTGCGTGATATTTTAGGCTCGCGTCAGTCCGGTGGTATCATTTTTACTACGGTGCAGAAGTTTGCATTGCTGGGCGGGGAGTCCAGTCATCCGATGTTAAATGAGCGCCATAATATTGTTGTCGTGAGTGATGAAGCCCACCGCAGCCAGTACGGTGACAAAGCTAAATTGAATCGCAAAACGGGCGCGTACACCTTTGGATATTCCAAACATATGCGCGATGCTTTGCCCCATGCCTCGTTTATTGGCTTTACCGGCACGCCGATCTCCGTTGCCGATAAAGATACCCGTGCGGTGTTTGGTGATTATGTTTCTATCTATGATATTCAGGATGCGGTTGATGATGGCGCAACCGTGCCAATCTATTACGAGTCCCGACTGGCGAAGCTGGATATTAATCAGGCTGAAATAGAAGCGCTGAACGATGAAGTTGAAGACGTGATTGAAGATGAAGAGGACATCGCCAGCCGCGAGCGAACCAAGTCGAAGTGGGCAGCGCTGGAGAAGCTGGTAGGTAGTGAGCCACGTATAGAACAGGTGGGCAAGGATCTGGTTGCTCATTTTGAGAGTCGTACGGCATCCATGCCCGGAAAAGGTTTGATTGTCTGTATGAGCCGGGATATTTGCGCGGACATGTATGAAGCGATTGTTGCCATTAGACCCGACTGGCACAGCGATGATCCGGCTAAAGGGGCGATCAAGGTGGTGATGACCGGCTCGGCCTCTGATAAAACCAAGCTGCAGGATCATATCTATAACAAAGAGACTAAAAAACTATTTGAGAAACGATTTAAAGATGACAGCGACCCACTGCAGCTGGTGATTGTACGAGATATGTGGCTAACAGGTTTCGATGCGCCGAACTGTCATACCATGTATGTCGATAAGCCGATGAAGGGGCATAACCTGATGCAGGCGATTGCGCGTGTGAATCGGGTCTTTAAGGATAAACCCGGCGGTCTGGTGGTCGATTACATCGGCATTGCCAATGAACTGAAACATGCACTGAAAATCTATACCGACTCCAAAGGTAAGGGGGCCCCAACACTGGATAGCCGTGAGGCCTATGCCATCCTGCTGGAGAAGATGGATATTGTGCATGGCATGCTGCATGCGTTTGATTACAGCGATTATGAACGCAATGCGCTGAGGCTATTGCCCGGAGTCATGAATTACATTCTGGGCTTGGATGATGGAAAGAAACGCTTTCTGGATGTGATGGTTGCGATTAGTAAAGCCTACACCTTGTGCGGGGCCATGGATGAAACAGAAGGCTTGAAAAAGGAGATTGCTTTTCTGTCTGCGGTGAAGGCGGCGATCTCTAAATTCACCACCATTGATATTCGACGTAGCAATGAAGAGAAGAACTCAGCCCTGAAACAGATTATCGATAATGCCATCATCGCCGATGGGGTTGCCGATGTGTTTGATTTGGTGGGTCTGGATAAACCGAATATCGGCCTACTATCTGAAGCGTTCCTGGAAGATGTGAAAAACCTGCCGCAGAGAAATCTGGCAGTTGAGTTGTTGGAAAAGCTGCTGCGTGATGAGATCAAAGCACGCATGAAAACCGATGTGGTGTCAGAGAAGAAATACTCCGACCGAATTATGGAAACCCTGCGTAAATACCATAACCGGGCCATTGAGACAGCGCAGGTGATCGAAGAGCTGATTAAGATGGCGAAGGAGATGGAAGCCGATGCTGAAGAGGCTGAGAAGCTTGGCTTGAATCCCGATGAGATCGCCTTCTATCGTGCGCTGGTTCAGAATGAATCTGCAGTGCGCGAACTTGGCGATGATAAATTACGGGAGCTGGCAAAGTTTGTAACCAACCAGTTGCGGAGAAGCACCACCGTGGATTGGCAAGTGCGTGATAGTGTGCGCGCGAAATTAAGAAACCTGATTCGCAGAGCTTTGCGCAAATGGAAATATCCACCCGATGGTCAGAAAGCGGCGATTGATCTGGTGCTGAAACAGGCCGAGGCGCTTTCAGAAGGGTGGAGTAGTTAGAAGTGAATATGAAAAAGGCTGTGATTCTAAGAGACTCTGAATTTAAATAAGAAACTTGCGCGAATAATTGTAGTGATGTTTTCTATGTTTCCAAAATATACTGAAGTTATTTCTAATGACTATTAGACATATTTAGTTATTGACCCATCGGTTTGTGACCACAGTATGTTGCACCCGTCTGGCTTGTTGTCAGCAGGGAAAGTAGGAGAGAGATATGTTCAGTCGTTTAAGTGAAAAGTTCGGAGATATCGCCCATAAGTTGCGTGGAGCAGCGCGCGTATCTGAAGCTGATCTGGATGCAACGCTGCGTGAAATGCGCCTGGCGATGCTGGAAGCCGATGTTGCGCTGCCAGTGGTGCGTCATTTGATGGCTGAAGTTAAAGAGCGAGCACTTGGGGTGGATGTGGCCAAGAGTTTGCAGCCAGGCCAGGTGATTATCAAAATCCTCAATGATGTACTGACTGACCTGTTGGGTGGGCAGCGCCGTGACCTGGATCTGTCAAAAATTCCATCGGTTATTCTGTTATGTGGTCTGCAGGGGGCTGGTAAAACAACCACGGCAGGTAAATTGGCTCGACTACTTGTTTCTCAGGGTAAAAAAGTTGCCCTGACCTCGGTGGATGCGACACGTCCTGCAGCCCGTAAACAGTTAGAAGTATTAGCCGGGCAGGTGAATGTACCATTTATTGCAGGAGAAGGATCAACAGCCGCCAAAATGGCCAAGTATGCGATGTTGCAAGCAGGGCGTGATGGTCATCATGTATTGATTCTTGATACTGCAGGTCGTCAGGTGGTTGATGATGCGTTGATGGCTGAGATTAAAGATGTGGCCGACGCAGTGGATGCCAGCGAACGCTTTTTGGTACTCGATTCCATGACCGGTCAGACCGCGCTGCCAATTGCTGAGCAGTTCCACGCGGCTGTAACGATGTCCGGTTGTATCCTGACCAAAACCGATGCGGATGTACGTGGTGGTGCGGCACTCTCTGTGGCGCACAGTACCGGTGTACCGATTCGTTATGTTGGTACGGGCGAAAAGATCGATGCCTTTGAACTGTTTGATCCATCACGTATGGCTGGTCGCATTTTAGGGCAGGGTGATGTTGTTGGTCTGGTTGAGAAGATCCAGGCCAATGTCGATCAGGACGTTGCTGAAAAAGCTGCTGCCAAAATCAAGAAGGGGCAGTTTGATCTTGGCGATTTCGCTGAACAGTTGGGTCAGATGCAGAATATGGGTGGTATGGCGGGCATGTTAAAAATGATGCCGGGCATGAAATTGCCACCGGAAGCGATGGCACAGATGGATGATAAACCGGTCAAACGCATGCAAGCGATGGTCTATTCCATGACCGCGAAAGAGAAAAAATATCCCAAGCTGATCAATGGTAGTCG